>JBEEHO010000374.1:0-12676 GCA_041167425.1 Verrucomicrobiota bacterium
TTCTGGTCGTGAATGCCGGTATCGACTACCAGCCGAACGGCGCGGAATAGCTCGGAATTCAACCGGCCGTAGTCGGACACAGGGTCCTGGTAGAAGCCGATCTCCTTGCCCAGCTCCTCGGCGTAAAGCGCCCAACCCTCAGCATAGGAAGAGTAACCGCCGTGCAGCCGGAACTTCGGCAGGTCAGGCAAGGTCTGGGCGATACTGATCTGCATGTGATGGCCCGGGACGCCTTCGTGGTAGGCAACCGCTTCGTCGTCGATCAGGCTGCGCTTTGTCGGGTCGGACACGGCCACAACCACGCGGCCGGGCCGCTTGCCGTCCGGCGTGCCGTTAACGTAATGCGTCGCCGCGGCTTTCGCGAAGTCCGGGATCGGTTCGACCGTGACCTGCGATTTCGGCAATAGCCCGAAGAGCTGCGGCAGCTTCGGCTCCATCTGGTGGATGTATTTAGCGAAATCATCCACAATCTGCTGTTCGCTTTTCGGTTTCCACTTGGGGTCGTTATTAATGGCCTCGCGAAAACTGGCGAGATCCTTGTGCCCATTCGCCTGGGCCAGCTTCGTCATCTCGGCCGTGATGCGTTCCACTTCTTTCAGCCCGATCTCGTGGATCTCGGCGGGCGGGACATTCGTGGTGGTCATCATCTTGACGGCTTCCGCGTAGCGCCGCTTGCCGTCGGGGAGGCTTTCGATCGAGATCTCCGTTCGCCCTTTCGGGTCGTAATCGGTGCGCAGGAATTCCGCGAACTTCTTGTAAGCGGGGAAGACTTCGTCGTTCACCGCTTTCGTGATCTCATCGGTCAGCCGCTTCTTGTCCGCATCGGAAAAGTCCGCGGGAAACTTCTTCGTGGGCAAAAGGAACGGGTTCGCGGCGATGACGCCATCACATTGGCCGGGGAGCTTTTCGAGCACGAGCTTGGGCGGCATGAGCCCGTCCTTCAGGCCCTGCCGCATGACCTCGGTCACCTGATCGAGCACGCGCGGAATCTGGTGGAGCCGGGAAATGTAATCCTGGTAGTGCGGCACGGAATCGAAGGGCATGCCGTTCGCCAAATCGGCGAGGCGGGTGTGGACGCCGTTCTGCTGGTTCACGGGCATTTCGTAATTCTTCAGGCTGAAGTTCACGTCATCGCGCTCGATTTGCTGCTCGAGCAGTCGATGGCTCAATAGGTCTTTGTCGCTCATGCCATCGCTGGGGATGGCCTTTAGCCGCGCGAGGAAGGCATCGGCTTCCGCATGCCGGCGCGCGATCTCCGCGAGCGAATACTGTCCAAGCTTATCGTTATAGCGGTAGTCGCCCACCGACGTGGCCCGCTCCGGCGAGTTCTTGAGCTCCGTCTGATAATACTCCTCGAATAACGCATTTTGCTGAGCCACGCGATCGGCCACCGGCGCCATCTGCGCGAACGCCAGCGCCGGGCCCGCCAAGGCCAGAACAATCCCAAACCGAACAGTCATAGGTCGCATACGCTGCAATTTAGCAGAGAGCGCCCGCGACGCACGCGCTCTCTCATAATGGGAGGGCGCGCCTCTCACAACCTTGTAGCCACGGCCCTGTGGGCCGTTGGAATTCCAACGGTCTCGGACGCCCCGGCCGTCCGTCCCTACCATAAACAATAAAGATCGACGGCCAGAGGCCGCCGCTACAGAAGAATGCTATAAAGCGCCGCCGTCTGTGAATGGCAGGGCGCGACCGCTGGCGCGCCCTTTCGCTTTTCGAAAGTTTCGCCTGCGGTCAGGGAGTTGCAGCGGGCGAGGAGGAGGAAGGACCCGGTTCCCCTAACGTCATGAAGCCGCCGAAAGTTGCGTCGACGCGGTTTTTATTCGCCGCGACAAAAGCGGCGTTGGCCGCAACCGTTTTGTCCTGGGACTTAGCCAAATCTTCGCTCATCCCCACCGCCATAATCGCAAAGATGGCCTTGCCGAATTCATCGGGCGTCAAGCCGGACGCCTTGAAGATTTCAACGGTCTTGGGGCATTTGGCGGAGATGACGCTTCCCCAGTTTTCAGGTGTCATCGAGGGATCCTTGCCCACCGCGGTGAGCTCGGCTTTCGCTGCATCGTCGGTGCTCGCGCTCTTAAGGAACTTGTCCATCTTGTCCAGGAGATCCGTGGTGAGTGGAATGGCGCCGGCAGCTTTGATCTGGTCGGGCGGCGTTTCGGCGCGAAGATCCGGCGCGGCCACGAAGCCGAGCATAGTTATGGTGAGCGCGCCGGCAATCGAGGCGAGCGCCAGGCGAGAGACGGAGGTGATGGCGTTAAAACGTGATGATGCTGCTTTCATTTCTCGACGGTAGGAAGGCGGCCCGATCGGTCAATTACAAATTGCCGGTGCGAGCCTTTATCTGTTTACTGCGACGGCCAGAGGCCGCCGCTACAGAAAAGCGCCTATAGAGCGCCGCCGTCAAAATTGGCAGGGCGCGACCGCTGGGCGCCGTTTCGTTTTTCGATCGGACGGGCCTGCGGCCCATCCAGCCTGCTGAATAGCAGCCGGCGCTCAGGGATGTTAGAAAAAGCTGGACGGGGAGAGCTCACATCCGTAAGACAGCCCTCAGTTTCGTCATTCGACGTTTCGATCCCGAAAGTATTCGGGGCTGGGACCCGCTTTACGCAATTGCCAGAATCACTGGAGCCAGAGCCAGCGCGGAGCGAACCTAACTAATGCAGACCATACCTAATGCCTCGTTGCGCTGGTCTCGCCTTGGATGGCGCATGGCGGCCGTCTCGTTAGGTATCCTGGTTTTGGTGATCGTGACCTGGATGTTGTTGCCCTCTTCTCTTTCGCCCGGAATATTATTGGCTTGTTTTTTCGGCGGCATTTTTAGCACCGTCGGTGTGATCACTGGCGTGGTGATTGGCGTGACGAAGAAATACGAAGCCAGAACGATCGGGGCCTTACAAGGTGGCAGTGGCGTCCTGGCGCATTGGTCCTACACCCCGGAAGAGTGGGATGCTTTTGCCGGCAAGGAAGTCGACCAGACAAAGAAATTATTGCCCTGGATTTTTCTCTTCATCATGGGACCCACGCTGGTAATCATTTTATGGGAATTCCGCGGCCACATGCACCCAAGCATCTATGGCGTGCTCCTGTTCGGGGGAGCTTTTCTGGGGCTTACTCTTTACCTGCCTGCGCGGAGGGCAAAAGCGAAGCGCGGAGACGTCATCATCTCGCGGGATGGTGCTTTGGTGGCGGAGCAATGGCACAGCTGGACCTATCTCGGAGGGCAGCTGACTGACGTAACCTACGATCGCGTAGCTCCGGCCTCGATCTTGTTCCAATGGCTCCAGCCGGGCGCGGGTCCTAATGGAGGACCGATGGGGACGAGCGTGCGTGTCCCCGTGCCGCATGGGCACGAAGAAGAAGCGCTCCAGCTGGTTTCAACGCTGAAACCCTAATCCGACTCTTTCTTCGTGACTCAGCGCCAGCCGATTTTTATTTCCGCTGTGAGCAAGGAGCTGCGCGGCGCGCGGCAACTGGTCGCCAATACGCTCCAGTTCCTCGGCTATGAGCCGGTGTGGCAGGATATCTTTGGAACCGAGCAGGGTGATCTGCGCGCGATGTTGCGCAAACAGGTGGACGACTGCAAAGGGGTGGTCCAGCTCCTGGGACAGTGCTACGGCGCCGAGCCTCCCCTGCCGGATGAGCAATTCGGGCGAGTCAGCTATACGCAATACGAAGCGCTCTACGCCCGCCACCGCGGCAAGAAGGTGTGGTATCTCGTCCTGGACGAACACTTCAAAGCGGATGCGCACGAGCCGGAGCCCGAGGAACTGCGAGAGCTTCAGGCGAGCTACACCCGGCGAGTGCACGCGGACATGCATCTCTTCCATCCGCTCAGTTCGCCGGAGGCGCTGGAAGCGAATGTCCTGAAGCTGCGTGATGAGCTGACCAAGCTCCGGCGCGGGGCGAAGCAGTGGGCGTTGGGAGTAGCCGGGATGCTAGTGCTGATCACGGCCCTGGTCATCTGGGTATTGCACACCCAGCGTACTCAAACCGGCGTAATCCAAAAGCAGGGCGAGCAATTAACTTCCATTGTCGATCGTTATCAGAAGATGCAGCAGGCGCTGGTGCGATTAGCTGACGTGGAAACGCACGCGAAGCAACCAGGCGCGAAGCTGTCTCCGGAGGAACAGCGGGCCTACGCTTATGGAATCCTGGAAAAGGAGCTCGGCCTTCCCGCGGGCTCGCTGGTAAAGGAGCTTCCGGGTTTCGCCCTGGAAATTTACAGTCGCGCCGATACCTCCTCTCTTCTGCGCGCGCGGGCCGCGTATGCGCTCGGCAAATTCGATGAAGCGCAGAAGCTCAGTCTTGCCGGCGCCGAGGAGGATGTAAAAGCTTACCAGACAGCGCAGCGGGTGCAGCAGGATCGCCGCAAGAGCGCCATTGAAGGATACAAGCTAGCCGGGCAGTCGGCCCAGAAGCTTATTCAATACAATGAGGCAATGCTACATTTCCGCGAGGCAGAGAAGCTGACCGATCGCGAACATGAACCGAAAGAATGGGCGGAAATCCAGGACGCCATTGCCGATTTATTATTTGATCAGGGGCAATACAAAGACGCGGAAGAAATCATGCGAACGGTCGTCCAGGCCCGCACAAAATTATCCGGCCCGGAAGATCTGGCTACTCTCGTAAGTCGCAATCGCATGGCTTATGCGCGATGGAAACAGGGAAAGCTGGCGGAAGCAGAAGCGGATTTTCATGAGTTGATTAAAATAGAGGAAAAGGTGCTGGGGCGCGAGCATCCCGATTCTCTCTCCAGCCGCAATGGCCTGGCCGGTCTTCATATGGAGCTAGGCAAGTTTCCCGAAGCTGAAGCGGAGTTCCGTCTGCTGCTAGAGCTAAGAGAGAAAGCTCTGGGGCCCGAGGATCCGGACACGCTCAAGAGCCGGTCCAATCTGGCGCTCGCACTCGCCAATGAAGGTAAGTATGCGGAGGCCGGGGTGTTGTTTCGCGAGGACATCAAGCTCTACGAAAAGACCCTGGGCTCGGAGCATCCCGATACGCTCTGGGCCGGCATCGGCCTGGCCGGCGTCCTTAATGCGGAAGGAAAATATGCCGAGTCCGAGGCGCAATACCGCAAGATGATCGCGCTGTACGAGAAGGTGCTGGGACCGGAACACGCCATGACGCTGGCCGACCGTAATTTGCTGGCCGACCCGCTGAATAACCAGGGCAAGTTTGCGGAGGTGGAGGCGCAATGTCGCGACGTAGCCAGGATCGAGGAAAAAGTGTTGGGGCGCGAACATCCCGAGACCCTGAGGACTCGCGCCAACCTGGCTATTGCCCTCAATAAGCAACAGAAGTATGCCGAGGCGGAAGTGGAAGCGCGGGATGTAATCAAGCTGGAAGAAAAGGTGCTGGGACCTGAGTCGATTGATTCGCTTACCAGCCGCATCTGGCTCGCAAATGCTCTTAGCGGCCAGAAGAAGTATTCAGAGGCGGAGAAGGAATTCCGCGACGTGATCAGGCTCGAAGAGAAAGCGCTGGGCGCCGACAATCCCTATACGCTGGATGCGTGTGCCGATTTCGCTGCTGGCTTACGGAGCCAGGGCAAACTGCCGGAAGCAAAGGATCTTGCGCGTCGGGCGGTTGAAGGTGCACGCAAAGTTCTGGGGCCGGATAATACGGATACGAAGAGATACGAAAAGCTGCTAGCAGAGTTAGAAGCTCAGTAATAAGATTGTTGGCTAGGGTGCGATTGTTGGGCGTGCCGTTTCGTTCTTCATGGGATGGCTACGCGGTGCGTCTCTGCCAGGCGTTACTTCGACGGCCAGAGGCCGCCGCTACAGAAGAGGGGCTCAGAGCGGAGCGATGTGGTTTGCGCACTAACGCGATGCCGGCCTTCGCTGTGACCTATGCGACGTTTTCCATCGGTGTCAGCCACGCGTGAGGTTTGGCGATCTCCATGACCAGGCCAATGACACGGATGACGTCGTAGTTGCCGCCAGTGCGAAAAACTGTGACCGATTCGACGCGCACCCAACGCACACCGCCATCTGAATCGAGCAGACGATGCTCGAACGAACGCTGTTGCCGAGAATGCTTTCGTAGAGGCTCGGTCGCGAAAGCGGCCACCTCTCGCCGATCATCGGGATGGACATGCTGCAATAGGAGTAGGAACTCGGCTGGCACTCCGCTCGGCACTCGCAGAATGCGCCGGAGCTCGGCCGACCAGTAGCGTTCACCAGTATCGAAGTTGATATCGAAGATTCCAATGTGTTGCATGTCCCATTCCTTCATGGTCGCCGGTCCTTTGCTTTGAGCTGCGGTTTCTCGATCGCGCCGTTCTCCAACGGGCAACCAATGGCGCGCTCGATCCGATCGAGCGTATCTGGCCGGATTCCTATTTCGCCGGCCTCAATTTTCGCGATCGTTCTCGGATGCAATCCGCAACGTGTCGCCAGTTCGTCCTGGCTGATCCGCCGCGCACTTCGCTCTCGCCGGACGTTGGCACCAAAGGTTTTCCGCAACGCTTCTTTGGCCAGGCTGGGTGACAGCCACGAATAATCGCTCAAGCGGATCATCTGGTTAAAACGCGAAATTGGCTACCACTGCCTCGACGAACTGTTTCCATTTGTGACGGGAGCGTTTCGGCCAAGGGTTGCACCTGTTCCTTCTGCGGGTCGGGACTTGGATTTTGGTCTCTAACCGTTTGGAAGGTGAGGTCATTCCCCGCCCACAGAATCCAACAGACTAAAGTCTTGATTTTCATTCCGCCGATTATGGTCCTGGCCCTAAAGACACCGGCGCGGCTGAGCGGTTACAGGTCAGCGTGTGATTTTTTCGAACTCGATGTAACCGCGATGAGAAGGCGCTGTCTTTAGCGTAGAGTGGAGTCACCTCACCCCTGATCTCCAATGCAACATGACAACTTTGACGAACAGGATTGCCTGCGCCGGATCGAGCAGGGCGATGAAATCTCCGCTCGAGAATTGTTGCGTCACTTTTACCCGTTTGTCCTCAAGCTTGTCCGGGCGCATTTGCCGCGGCGGATCGGCGAAGAAGACCTGGTGCAAATGATTTTCATCAAAGTCTTTCACAAACTCGACCAATACGCGGGACGTTTGCCGCTCGAGCATTGGATTTCCCGCATTGCGGTCAACACCTGCTATAACGCGCTGAAGGCGGAAAAGATTCGGCCGGAATGGCGGCTCGCCGATTTTTCCGAAAATACTGCAGCCGGAATCGAGAAGCTCGCCGCGACGGAGATTGATACTGCCAGCAACGATGATGTAGAGGTGGCAAAAAAATTGGTGGCCCAACTCATCGCGCAACTGTCCCCCGCGGACCGGCTCGTCATTACCTTGCTTCATTTGGAGGAAAAATCGGTGGAGGAAATTCACGCGTTGACTGGCTGGAGTCGATCCGTCATCAAGGTCCGGGCGTTTCGGGCGCGCGCGAAAATGAAGAGAATGCTTAACCAACGCGAGATCCTGGCCGTTGCATGAAGAAACCTGAACCATTACTCGACCATGCCTTCGCGCTGGCGCGCCGCCATCGCGACTCGGTTCCTTCCGAGCTTCCGTTCGGAATGGAGACCGCTGTTCTGGCAAGTTGGAAAAGTTCGCGCGCGTCGTCGAAGATCGACCTCGGGATGCTCCCGGTTTTCCGTTGGGCGGCGATCCTTTCCTGTGTAGTGGCGGTGGCAGGTGGCGCCTGGACACTTGATGATATCGCGCAAATTTCGCAGCGCCTGGATCCTGAAACCAGAATCGTGGACTCCGCTGTTCTCGCTGGATTTGACCAATGAGCAAAGCATCAACCTCGAAGATCGTTCTTTACGCGGCACTGATTTTCGTGGCCGGGCTGGTCATCGGTGTGCTCGCCGCTTCGCTTCTGCATAGAACGTTGCTACGCCCGCCGACGCCGGCCGAAATGTCGCGTCATATCCTGGCGCGCCTGGAACGGCGGCTCTCGCTCACGCCCGAGCAGACGGCGCAGATCAAGCCGCTGGTCGAGCAAACGTCATCCGATGTGGAGGCGATTCGGTTGGCCACGACCAAACAGGTAACCGACCGCATCGCCGAGACGGATTCAAAGATCGCGGCGTTTCTCACGCCCGAGCAGAAGGCCAAACTCAACCAGATGGAAGCAGAACATCGTGAACACATGCGGCATGCTCAACGCTTCTTTCCGAAGCCGCCGCTCTAGCTTTTTTTTGGGGTAGCAGCCGTCGATCCTCTTCTGTAGCGGCGCCCTCCGGCCGTCGTTCATCTTCCGTCCTTTCGGCGCTCATAGAGCGCGCCGCAGACGAGGCGGCGGCTGCTATTTGCCGAAGACTTTCTTAACGTCGCCGATTTTCTTTTGAATCTTGCCGGCGACTTTTTCGTCGGTGCCACGATCTCTCAGGTTCGGATTGCCGACGGCTTTTCCACTCTCCTCCTTAACTTTGCCTTTTGCTTCCCGGACGCTCCCTTTGATTTTATCTTTTGTGCTCGATTTCATGAATATGATTCGCTCCGCGCAGGGTATCCGCGCTGACTTTTTATTCCTCCGCACTTTCGACGGCCAGAGGCCGCCGCTACAGAAGAGGGCAGAGCGCTGCTAGGAGGGCAATCCTTTGCGCGCGATCAGCTCCATCTGTTCGCAGAAACGATCCAGCTCGCTGAGCGTGGTGTAGATGTTGGGCGTGATCCGAATGCCCTGAAACTCCTCGTGAACGATGGGCGTGGTAAAGATGTGATGTTTGTCGAACAGATACTTAACGACGGCATCCGGGGTTGTTCCTTCGATATGAACATTCGCGATGGCGCACGATTGGTTCGGATCGAACGAAGTGTTGAAGCGTACCTTGGGCACATCCTTGAGCCGGTTCATCCAGTAACGTGACAGGTAACGTAACCGCGCTTCCTTGCGCTTGCCGCCGATCCCGTTATGAAACACGAGGGCCTCACCTATGGCCAGCCTTATCGCCGCCGAGTGGGTGCCTATCTCCTCGAACTTGCGGATGTCCGTCGCCTGCTTGGACTCCGCGGCCATCAAGGGCCAGATCTTTTCGATCTTGTCCCGCTTTACGTAAAGCATGCCCGTGCCCTTGGGAGCGTATAACCACTTATGCAGGCTGGTGCCGAAGTAATCGCAACCCAGGTCCTTCTGTTTGAAATCGAACTGCGCGAAGGAATGGGCGCCGTCCACGATCGTCTCGATGCCTTTGGCGCGCGCCATATCGCAGACTGCTTTCACCGGGGTGATCTGTCCCGTGATGTTAACCTGATGCGCCATCAGGATCAGGCGAGTGCGATCGGTAATGCCCTTGGCAAAGGCCGCGGTGATCTCATCGAGGTTCTTGGGCGGAATGGGAATCTGGATGAGCTTGAGCTTCAGGCCTTCGCGTTTCTCCCGCTGGCGCAGCGTGGTGAGCATGCGCGGATAATCCTGGGTGGTGGTGAGAATTTCATCGCCAGACTTAAAGTCCATGCCCATCAAAAGGATCTCGAGTGACTCGGACGCATTGCGCGTGATCGCAATCTCTTCGCGATCGCAGCCGAACAATTCCGCCAGGCCGGTGCGGATCGTTTCGGACTGGGGCTCGAGAATCTGCCACATGGTGTAGGCCGTAGCGTCTTCCTGTTCCCAGGTGTAACGAACCAGCGCCTCGGTTACGATCCGCGGGCTGGGCGAAACGCCGCCATTGTTCAGGTTGATGATGCCACGCGTGACGGTGAAAGAGTTTTGAATGACGGCCCAGTAGTCTTCATCCATGGCCGCCTGTTCCGGCGTCAAATGCGCCACGCTCTGGGTCGCGGCCGCGACGGTTTTCAGTAACGACCCGACCGCGGCGGAAGATAGCGCGGCCAGACCAAGGCCTTTGCCGGCGAGCGAAAGAAAATTGCGTCGCGTGCGCTCGCGCAGCAGGGAATTTGTAGTCGTCATAAGTTGGGAATCCGCGGAGTTAGTTACCAGCCGTTTGGTCCAGATGGTTCTTATCGGGCGTGATTCCGATGTCGCCATCCACGGTGGGAGCGTACACGAACGCGTAAGTGCGGCTGGGAGTCTGCCAGCCGGTAGCTTCCGCGATGATGTTATCACCTCGTTTCTCTGTGTAATCGAAGAAGTCGGACCCAGCTTTATAAGACCAGTCGGAAAATCGGCCGATTTGATTCAAGACAGCGCGGACATCGCCTTCGTTCCACTCGCTCGCGGTCCTTTTCTTGAAGGCAGCGTAACGCGCCTTGTCATTGAAAAAACCCACGGTGACATCAAAGCCGTTATCCATCGCACCGAGAAGAAATCCCCAAGCCCTCTCCCCGCGATTCACCATATCAAGGAGGTTTATCGCGATCGTCGCCTGTTGTCCGAAGTGTTTTTCGACTTCGGCCTTGGATTGAAGAAGGATATTCATTGGGATGATTACGCGACTGTGTCAGGCAGCCGTCGCGCTTTCGGACGATAGAGTTGTCTGTTCATCCATTTTCTGTCCGGTCCCGTTCGGTAAGTCAAGGATATGCGCTCGGAGCGCGTTGGCTTCCCAACCGATTCCACATGCCTTACCGGCGGTTATTTCGTTTTCGGCCTTCGTTTCGCGCCGGATCCTAGAACATCGGGCCTAGCACGTGGAGCACGACGTCGGCCCAAAAGTGCGCGATCATCGCGGCTTCCAGTCCGCGTTTCCAATAGAGATATCCGAATCCTAACGCGACCATTGCGTTCAGGGCAATGACGGTGGTTACCAGCGAAGGTGTAAGTGTTACAAGCTGCGCGGCCAAAGGAAGGTGACCAGCGCCAAAGGCGATAGCTACCAGGATGTTCGCGCACCAGAATGCGCCCGGCGAAGGCAAGCCGGACGCCGCCTTCCAGAATTTGCCCAGCAGCCATGCGACTAACGACATGAGAAACAGACGCATCAAGATCTCCTCACATAAGCCGCCGTAGAAGCAGGCCAGGAACCTTTTCCAAAGTGGCATCGCACCTTCAGTAGCGATCGGCAGCGCGGTGAGTGCCGCGCCCAGCGAACTGCGAAGCAGGCCAAGCGAGACAAGACCAAGGCCGAGCCCGGAGAGACAAGAAACCCAGAGTAACCCGCGCCGGCCCACTGGCGAGCGGCCATAAAGCCAGGCCTCAAGAACCGGAGCGCCCAAACCGATCTTACGAGCGAGCAAGAGTCCCAAACCTGTCGCGACGCCAAAGTTAGTGGTCCCCTGAATCAAAGCGATCAGGGCCAGGGGCAATCGCGACGGATGCGCGGCGAGGATCGGATCGAGAACTACGGTGAGATACGGCAGCAGAGCTAGCACGCCCAGGATCGAACCAGCCAGGAGCAGAAAAAAAAGACGCCAGGGATAGGGCTGCCTCGCTTGAACGGACCTGGGCTCCATAACGAAACAGTTATCGATGCCTCAGCAGATTCGACAAGAATCTTTTTGAGAGCTGCGTCTTAGTCCTGGTTGAGTTTCTGACCACACCACGTTGTCGCAGGCGCGCGACTTAGTTGTAGCGGGGGTGTCTCACCGTTGATTTGAATTGCCTGTAGCGGCGACCTCGGCCGTCGATCTTTTTTTTTAAATCTTCGACCACTTTCGACGGCCAGAGGCCGCCGCTACAGAAGAAGGTTTCTCACTTTTTTGCCGAATTCCAAATGTCGGCTATCAGTTCAACCGCGACGGTTTCGTCCGCCGGGGAACATTGTCCGCCGACACAATCAACAAAACTTCTTGAGCATTTCCACGAAACAAACAGACCTGGCGCGGAACCCGGCGGCGACGAGCGATTCGGATCGGTGGCTGATCAACGGCGTCCGGCTCCGAATCTTTCTGGTTTCGTTCACGCTCCTCTTCTTCGAGTTGCTCTGCATTCGCTGGATTCCGGCCTACGTCAGGTATCTCAGCTACTTCACTAATTTCATCCTGCTCGCATCGTTCCTCGGCATGGGGCTCGGCATACTGGCCGCGCGTCGCAAAACATTCCGGTTCCCTCCCTTCCCGCTCATGGTGTTGGCGCTCGCCGCCGTCGTCGCGGTCAATCGATTCGAGCTCAATGTCTCCTCGACCGATGTTCTCTACTTCGGTTCCGGTACGCACGGCGTCGCGCGGGCGGAGAGTTTCATTCTCCTGCCGCTGATCTTTACGTTCGTAGCGGCGGCATTTATTCCCCTCGCCCGGACGCTTGGCTTGCTCTTCACCCGGACAGCTCCACTCACCGCCTATACCTTCGACATTCTCGGCAGCCTCGCGGGCACGGCGGCCTTTTTTGTTATCGGCTACTTCGCACTGCCGCCGGTCTATTGGTTTGCGGTGCTCGGCCTGCTGGTCCTGGTCTTATGTACAAAGGCCGAACTTATTCGCTCAGCTCTGCTGGTGATCGCCGCGGCCGGCATCGCCTTGTTTCTGCAACGCGGCACCTACTGGTCGCCTTACTACAAGATCACCCTCACGCCCGCGACGCCGGCCGGCTATAACCTCGACGTCAATAGCATTGGTCACCAGAGTATGATTCCGTGGCGGAACAAGGAGCCGTTCTACCGCCGCGTTTACGAACTGTTTCCCGGCGCTTCATTCGGGCACGCGCTTATTCTCGGCGCGGGGAGCGGCTCCGATGCTGCAACAGCCCTGGCGAACGGCGTGAGGTCGATCACCGCGGTCGAGATCGATCCGGTCATCGCCAAACTCGGCGCCCAGTTCCATCCGGACCAGCCTTATGCCGATCCGCGCGTTCGTCTGGTGAATGCGGACGG
>JBEEHO010000375.1:0-2653 GCA_041167425.1 Verrucomicrobiota bacterium
TTCACTCGTGCTCTGCCTTGCCGCAGCGCGCACTTTGCCGGCGGCGGGCTCGGTCGTCATCGTCGATTCGCAGAGTGGTTTTGTGCTCGACCAACAGAACCCAAAACAGAAACGCCAGGTCGGCAGCCTGACCAAGGTGGCGATGGCGATGGTGGTGCTCGATTGGGCGGAAAAACGCGCGGGCGATCTAAACCAACTGGCCACGATTCCACCCGAGGCGTTTGTGGGGACGGGCCAGAACCTGATTGGTTTTCAGCCGGGCGACACCCTTACCCTGCGCGACCTTCTCTACGCGGCGCTCGTGCAATCGGATAACATCGCCGCCTACGCGCTGGCGAATCACGTTGGCACCGCGTTGCAATCGATCGTTCCCGCTTCTTCCGGAAACGCGACTCCGGTGGGAATTTTTGTCAGTCAAATGAATGTGCTCGCCCGGACTCTCCGGATGGACCGGACGCATTTCGTGAACCCGCACGGGATCGATGACAACGAGCGCGCGCTCCCGTACTCGACTGCGTTCGATCTGGCGCGGTTGACTCGGTACGCGGTGAATAAAGCCGCTTTTCGCTTTTACGTTTCGCAAAAGGAACGGCAGATCTCGTTCAATCGAGGCGGCAAGAAGCGCGGTTACATGCTGCGCAACACGAACGAGCTGCTCGGCACCAACGGGGTGGATGGCGTGAAAACGGGAAGCACCGCGCGTGCGGGCGATTGTCTTATTCTCTCCGCGAATCGCGAATCCCAAATCGTCAAGGAAGGCGCGAAGACGGCGGTGATTCCGCGCCGGCTCATTATCGTGATCCTCGGCAGTCCCAACCGTTTCGGCGAAGGTGCGCAACTGCTCGCGCGCGGCTGGCAGCTTTACGATCAATGGGCGGCCGGCGGGCGAATGGTGGATCCCAACAAGACTCTTTGATCCTTCGGCTGCGCACATGACCAAGCCCCGTATCGGCGTGCTGACGAGCGGCGGCGATTGTCCCGGCCTGAATGCAGTGTTACGCGGAGTGGTCCTCTCCGCGGAAAAGCTGGGCTGGGAGGTGCTCGGATTTCTGGATGGCTTTGAAGGATTGCTTCCGCCCGGGAATTACAAGCTGCTCGATCGGCGCGCGATCGCGGGGATCATGCCGCGCGGCGGCACGATCATCGGCACGACTAATCGCGGACACTTCGTAGCCAAGGTCGGCGCGGGCGATCGCGCCGAGGTGGCCGAGAAAGTGATCGCCGATGCGCGCCGGGTCCTGAAAGAGTTGGGCGTCGACGGCCTCATTATAATAGGGGGCGACGGCTCGATGGCGACTGCGCTGCAGCTTCAGGCGGCGGGCATCAACTGCATCGGCGTTCCCAAAACGATCGACAACGATTTGGAAGCGACCGCGATGACGTTCGGTTTTGATTCCGCCGTGGCGACCGTGATGGACGCGCTCGATCGCCTGCACACCACGGCCACCAGCCACAAGCGCGTGATGGTGCTCGAAGTGATGGGACGGCATGCGGGCTGGATCGCTTTGCACGGCGGGCTCGCTGGAGGCGCGCACATCATTTTGATCCCGGAGATTCCATTCGATTATGAAAAGATCGCGGCGGCGCTGAATGCTCGCGCTGATCGCGGAAGTTTGTCCGCCATCGTAGTGGTCGCGGAAGGAGCCAGGCCGCGCGACGGACAAGTGGTGATGCGCCCGAACGACGAGGGCGAATACCGGCTGGGAGGCATCGGTGAAGTGGTCGCGCGAGAGATTGCGGCCCGCACGGGGAAGGAAACGCGTTGCACCGTTCTCGGGCACTTGCAGCGCGGCGGCGCGCCGACCACGCTCGATCGCATTCTCGGCACGCGCTTCGGAGTCCAGGCGGTAAAGTTGATCCACGAAAAAAAATTCGGCTCGATGGTGAGCTACCAAAATTATCAAGTGCGGAATGTCCCGATCGCCGATGCGGTCAACCGCCTGAGACTGGTCCCGCCCGACAGCCAGATGGTGCAGACTGCGCGCGACGTGGAAATCTCGTTTGGCGACTGAAATGAAAATCGTTCTGGCATATTCTGGCGGGCTCGACACCTCGATCATCCTGCGCTGGCTGCAGGAAAATTATCAGGCCGAAATTATCGCGTTCTGCGCGGATATCGGCCAGGAAGAGGAGCTCGATGGGCTCGAAGCGAAGGCGCTCAACACCGGCGCCGCGAAATGTATCATCGAGGACTTGCGCGAAGAATTTGCCCGCGACTTCATCTTTCCGATGATGCAGGCCGGCGCGATTTACGAGGGTCAATATTTTCTCGGAACCAGCATTGCGCGCCCGCTGATCGCGAAGCGGATGGTGGAAATTGCGCGCGCGGAAAGGGCGGATGCGATCGCTCACGGCGCGACGGGGAAGGGGAATGATCAGGTTCGTTTCGAGTTAACGGCCGCGGCGCTGGCGCCCGGCGTGCGGGTGATTGCGCCGTGGCGGGAAGGACATTTCCGGGAACAATTTCCGGGACGCGCCGAGATGATTGCCTATGCGGCGGCGAATCGCATCCCGGTGGAAGCGAGCGCGGCAAAGCCGTACTCGATGGACCGGAATCTTCTTCACATCAGCTTCGAGAGCGGGATGCTGGAGGACCCATGGTTCGACGCGAGTTCGGACGAAGCGAGGGGGATGTATAAACTTACGGTCTCGC
>JBEEHO010000376.1:0-11139 GCA_041167425.1 Verrucomicrobiota bacterium
GCTGGGCTGGAGCGGAAAATGGATGAAGCGATCCGGCGTTATCCCTCGGATCGGAAACGGAGTGCTGCCATGCCGCTGCTGCACCTGTGGCAGGAAGAATTCGGCTTCATCAGCGATGAAGGCGTAATCTGGATCGCGGCAAAACTCGAGCTGCAACCGATCAACATCCTCGAACTCGTCACTTTCTATCCGATGTTCCGTCAGGCGCCGGCGGGAAAAAAACACATTCGCGTTTGCCGGACGTTGAGCTGCGCGATGGCGGGCAGTTACGCAGTGATGGAAAAAGCGTGTGCCGCCGCCGGGATCGTCCGGCATCAGGACGAGAACGGCATGCACAATCCCATCTCCGTAAGCAAGGATGGGAAATACAGCATCGAGTTTGTCGAATGCCTCGCCAGCTGCGGGACCGCGCCCGTCGCCATGGTGCAGGATGACCTCATTGAGAATGTTCAGGCGCAGACGGCAGCGGATCTTCTCCATCCGAAATCCAAGAGCCGAAATCCGACATCCTCACCCCATCCGCTCGAGCACCGGCTCATCTTCAAAAACATCGGCCGCGCCGACTGGACTCCCGACATCGCCTGCTATCTGCGCAATGGCGGCTACGAGCAGCTGAAAGCGGCCATCAAGATGTCGCGCGGTGAGATTGTGAACGAAGTGAAAACCTCCGGCCTGCGCGGCCGGGGCGGGGCGGGATTTCCCTGCGGCGTAAAGTGGAGCTTCATCAAGCCCGACGAAAAAAAGCCCGTCTATCTGATCTGCAACGCCGACGAATCCGAACCGGGCACGTTCAAGGATCGCTACATCATTCACGAAGATCCGCATCAGCTCATCGAAGGCATGCTCATTTCCTGTTTCGCCCTGGGCGTGAAGACGGCCTATATCTATATTCGCGGCGAGTTTCCCGAGGGCGCGCAGATTCTCGAGCGCGCCATCGAAGAAGCGCGCGAAAAAAACTTCGTCGGGCAAAACATGCTCGGCACCGGTTTCGACGTCGAGATCTACATTCATCGCGGGGCCGGCGCTTACATCTGCGGCGAAGAAACCGGGCTGATCGAATCGCTCGAAGGCAAGCGCGCTTATCCGCGGATCAAGCCGCCCTATTTTCCGGCGGTGCTCGGCCTCTATATGTGCCCGACGATCGTGAACAACGTGGAGACGCTCTGCCACGTGAAGCACATCGTCGAGATGGGCGGCGCCGCGTATGCCCGGCTTGGACGCGCGAACAATACCGGCACCCGCATCGTGTGTGTCAGCGGCGATGTGCAGCGGCCTGGATATTTCGAGATCGAAGTGGGCGCGGTGACGATGGGCCAGCTCATCTACGACATGGCGGGCGGCCCGCGTTACGGCCGGAAGGTCAAGGCGGTCATCCCCGGCGGCAGCTCCGCGAAAGTCCTGCGCGCCGACGAGCGATTTAAGCTAAAGCTCAAACAACCCGATGGCTCCATGGCGGAGCAGGACGTCTCGCTCTTCGAAATCCCGATGGATTTCGATTCGCTCGCCGCCGCGGGCTCGATGGCCGGCTCCGGTGGCGTCATCGTGCTGGATGATTCGCGCGACATGGTTTGGACGCTCAACAATATCAACGAATTTTACGCGCACGAGAGCTGCGGCCAGTGCACTCCGTGCCGCGAAGGTTCGCTCTGGATGAAGAAGATCACCGATCGAATGTTGCTCGGCGGCGGCGTGGTCCAGGATCCCGTCACTCTGAAAACTGTCGCCGATAATATCGCGGGCCGAACTATCTGCGCCTTCGGCGAAGCGTGTGCTTGGCCGACGCAAAGCTTTGTCGAAAAATTCAAGGATGAGTTCAACCAGCGCAGCCAGAAGCCAGTGCCGCCGGCCATGCCGCCGGAATACACGCCTGGCGAATTGATCGATCACGAGAAAATCGAGAGAACTCCGCTGCCGCGTAATCCCGGTTGGGAAGAGACCGCGACCGCGGGAACAATTTGAACATGAATCCTCTTTCTCGTGACCGTGATCGTGCTCGATGTTTTCCGAGTTCGATCACGAGCACGAGCACGAGCACGAAGGACTAATGGCTGAAATACCTTCATCACCGCAAATGGTGAACGTCCAGGTCAACGGCGTCTGGCATGAATTTCCCAAGGGCACGCGATTGATCGAGGCTTGCGAACAGGCCGGCAGTTACGTCCCGCGGTATTGCTACCACAAGAAGCTCAGCTCACCGGGCAACTGCCGCATGTGCCTGATCGAAATGGGGCTGCCGAAAATGGGCCCGGATCGGAAGCCAGAACTCGGCAGCGATGGAAAGCCGATCATCAATTGGATGCCGCGTCCGCAGATCTCCTGCGCGCAGGATGTGAGCGAAGGAATGGGCGTCCGGACCGACTCGCCCCTGGCTCAGGAATGCCGCAAGGGCGTGATGGAATTTCTGCTCATCAATCATCCGCTCGATTGTCCGATCTGCGATCAGGCCGGGGAATGCCGCCTGCAGGAATTCAGCGTCGAGTACGGCAACGCGGAATCTCGCTTTCTTGAAAACAAGGTTAAGAAACCGAAGAACATCGAGCTCGGCCCCCGGGTCACTCTCGATGACGAGCGTTGCATTCTCTGCTCGCGTTGCATTCGATTTTGCCAGGAGATCGTCCATGACGACGTCCTTGGTTTTGTCGATCGCGGCAGTCACAGCGTCCTGACCGCACATCCCGGAAAGCGGTTGGAGAATAATTATTCGCTCAACACGGTCGATATCTGTCCAGTCGGCGCGCTGACCTCCTCTGATTTTCGCTTTCAGATGCGCGTCTGGTTTTTAAAGGAAACGAAAAGTTTTTGCACGAGTTGCGCCACCGGTTGCAACACGATCATCGGGACGCGGGAAGACGTGATTTACCGCCAGACTCCGAGGGAAAACAACGCGGTGAATTCCAGCTGGATGTGCGATTACGGCCGCCTGAATTTCGGATACCTGCAATCGGACAAACGCCTCCTGCAGCCGGAAATTCTCTCGGGTGACAAACTCATCGCGGCGGAATGGAATGTCGCCATCACGCATGCGGCGGTTCAGTTGCAGCATTTTTCCGGCTGGGAAATTGCGATTCTCGCCTCGGGTCGAATGACGAACGAAGAACTCTGGCTGACCTCGCAGCTCGCAAAAATCCTCGGAGTTGATTTAATCGACATCGTTCCGCGCACCGGCCCGGGCGACGATATTCTGTTGAGCGTGGATCGCAATCCGAACACGAATGGCGCAAAAATTCTCGGCGTAACCTCAGCGCCGGGCTCAAGGCTGCGCGACATCGTGGAGGGGGTGGCGTCCGGCCGCGTCAAAGCGTTGGTCGCGCTCGGGGAAAATCCAGTCGACATCGGACTCACCGTCGCTCAGCTGAAGGCGTTGCCAGCTTTTGTGGCGATGAACATTCTGGCTAACGAGGCCACCCAGGTCGCGACAGCGGTTCTGCCCTCCTTTGGTTTCGCCGAGAAACGCGGCTCGATGATCAACGGCAAGGGTCGACTGCAACGCCTCAATCGCGCGGTGCGCGGCCCCGGCCAGGCCCGGGATGATTGGGAAATTCTGCGTGACTTGATTCAAGCCCGTTCGGGCGCCAATGGGATCTACTCGATTGAAGATGTCTTCCGTCAAATGAGCGAATCCGTTCCGCAATTGGCCGGACTAAGTTTGAGCAAGATCAGCGATCTCGGCGTGCAGGTCTTGAATGTGGAAGCGCCCCCGCCGCCCGAATCGATTCCTGCAAAGGTGGAAACCACCATCCTCGAATCCGAAAAAGCGAGACGCTAGCGATGGATTATTTTTTCCTCATCGCGTCCCTGGTGAAGATCGTCGCGCTGGTCGCCGTGGTCCTCGGCATCATGAACTACACCGTTTACGCGGAGCGCCGGATCAGCGCCTTGATCCAGGACCGGCTCGGACCGAATCGCGTCGGGCCCGCCGGCTTGTTTCAGCCGATCGCCGATGCCGCGAAATTTCTGCTGAAAGAGGACTTCACGCCGGGGCATGTAAACAAGTTCTACTACTGGCTCGCACCCTGTCTCGCGATGATTCCCGCCATCACCACGCTCGCCGTGGTCCCGTTCGGCAGCAGTCTCTTCGGTGTCCCGATGGTCATTGCCGATATCAACGTCGGGGTTTTGTTTGTCTTCGCGATCGCCTCGTTAGGCGTTTACGGGATCGTCATTGCCGGCTGGTCGTCGAACTCCAAATATTCTTTTCTCGGCGGTGTTCGGTCTACGTCGCAGATGATTTCCTACGAGCTCTCGCTCGGCCTGGCCGTGATTCCCGTTTTCCTTCTGATTGGGCAGCTCCGATTAACCGAAGTCGTGCGCTATCAAATCGAGCATGGCTGGATGATCGCGCCCTTCATCGGCGACTGGACGAATCCGCATAAATGGCTGCTCGCGATCCCGATGATGATTTCGTTCGTCGTCTTTACCATCGCGATTTTCGCGGAGACGAACCGGCTGCCGTTCGATCTGCCGGAAGCGGAAACGGAGTTGGTCGGCGGTTATCACACCGAGTACGGCTCGATGAAGTTTGGCCTTTTTTTCCTGGGCGAATACGTCGCCATCATCACCGGCTCCGCCATCATCGTGACGCTTTTCCTGGGGGGCTGGCATTTCCCGGGCATCCCGGACGGTTCACACGGCTGGGGCTGGGGCCTGCTGAACATCTTTGTCTTTTTCTCAAAGATCGCGGTGCTGCTCTTTGTTTTCATCTGGGTCCGCTGGACCCTGCCGCGCTTTCGCTACGACCAACTGATGCGTCTCGGCTGGGTCTTCTTTTTCGAGATCGCGCTCGCAAACATTTTCCTCGCCGCCATCATCATCGCGTATTTCCCGCCCTGATCTTCCTCTTCCTCTACCTCTTCTCCTATGCCCTTCCATCACGAAAGATTGATTGTTTACCAGCGTGCGCTTCAATTCGCAGCCTGGTCGCAAATCCTAATTGATTCTCTTACCAACAAGGCGGCGACTCGCGATCACCTGGAGCGCGCTGGCGACAGCATCGCGCTCAACATTGCCGAGGGTAACGGCAAATTCTCGCAAAAGGATCGTGCGCGATTCTTTCAGATAGCACACGGTTCCGCCTTGGAATGTGCGGCGTGTCTGGATCTTTTTGTGGCGCTACGTTGCTGTGAGCAGGACGCCATCGAAAATGGGAAGCTGATTCTCGAAGAAATCGTGAAGATGTTATTCACGATGCTGGACCGACTTGGTTGCCGGATCGCCGAAGATGAACCGAGTTTCGCCGAGAGAGCAGAGGTAGAGGAAGCGGAAGAGGTAGAGTGATTATGGCGATCACGGTTTCACGACCCAAACTGAATTGGCGCGAGCGAGCGTATCTGCCCGCGATCGCGGCCGGGATGGCGATCACGATCAAGCATTTCAAGAACATGCTCTTGGGCCGCACCAAGGTGACGATGCAATACCCCGAAGAAAAATGGGACAGCCAGCTGCCGGAGCATTATCGCGGTGCACCGGCTTTGGTTCGCGACGAGAGCGGCCGGGTCCGTTGTGTGGCCTGCCAGCTCTGCGAATTCATCTGTCCGCCCCGCGCGATCAAAATCATTCCGGGCGAGATCCCGGCCGGCGACCGGTTCGCCAAGGTGGAAAAGTTTCCGCACGAATTCGACATCGACATGATCCGCTGCATTTACTGCGGCTTATGCGAAGAGGTTTGTCCCGAGCAGGCCATCTACCTTCGGAAAGATTACGCCATCACCGGTTTCACCCGCGCGGACATGGTTCATGACAAAGAGAAGCTGCTCGAGATCGGCGGCGTCATGCACGGCGTGGTTTTAAAGTGGAACGAAAAGAAATGAAAACCTCTTTCAGATTGGCTGGCCGCAGTCGATTTCACCATCTGCCATCTGCCATCTGCAATCTGCCATCACCCTAATGCCCGCGTTCTTATTCTGGATTTTCGCGCTGGTCATGCTGGGCTTCGGCGTCGCGGTCGTGATCAACCGCAACCCGATCGCCAGCGCCCTTAGCCTGGTCGTTTGCTTCATGGGTCTCTCGGCTCTGTTCATGTCGCTCGACGCATTTTTCATCGGCATCATTCAGGTGCTCGTCTACGCGGGCGCGGTTATGGTCCTTTTTCTATTCATCATCATGCTGCTCGATCTGCGCGCGGAAACGCGGCGGAAAATCAATGTAGTCGCCGTCGTCGGTGGCGCGGCCGTGGCCGTGGCATTTTTTCTCCAAATCTATTTTGTCATCGGGCAGTTAAGCGTGGCGAAGCACCCCTTCCCGCCCCTCGGCGCTGCGAAGATGGACGACGTGCATAACATCGGTTTTCTGCTCTTCTCGAATTACAACCTGCCGTTCCAGATCATCGGCGTGCTGGTTCTGGTCGCGACCATTGGGGTGATCGTGCTCAGCAAACGCGAGCTTCGTTGAGCATGGTAACCCTGGGCCATTATCTCATTGTCAGCGGTTTGCTTTTCACGATTGGTTTCGCCGGCGTGCTCCTGCGCCGCAACATCATCATCATCTTCATGTCGCTCGAGCTGATGCTCAACGCGGCCAATCTCTCGCTCGTGGCTTTCTCCCGCTTCCGTCTCGACGGGGCGGGAATGCCCAACTACAACGCGCAGGTCTTTGTCTTTTTCATTATCACCGTCGCGGCGGCTGAGGTCGCGGTCGGTCTAGCCATCATTGTCGCGCTTTATCGCGCGCGCCAGACCACGCATGTCGAAGACGTGAGCAGCCTCAAATTCTAACGGGCCCCGATGAGCAGCGCACTACCCTGGTATATTTTGCTTCTGCCGTTTTTCGCGGCAGTCGTGATCGTGCTGCTGACGAAATCGTTCCGCGGCCTCAGCAGTTTTATTTCGGTCGGCGCAGTCCTGGCAAGTTTCGTGGGCAGCTGCGTGGTTTTCGCTACGCCGAACATTCGCGCGCTGGAGCTGAAACCCTGGATCGATCTCCGGCCGGTCCTCTTCGTTCCTCTCGGTCTGGTGCTCGACGATTTGAGCAAAACCATGCTCGTGCTCGTAACCGGCATCGGCACGCTCATTCACATTTATTCGCTCGGCTACATGAAGACGGACGCGGGCAGATCCCGCTACTTCGCTTCGCTCTCGTTTTTCATGTTCTCGATGCTTGGGATCGTGCTCTCGAACAATTTCGTGATGATGTTCATTTTCTGGGAGCTCGTGGGCGTGAGTTCCTATTTGCTCATCGGCCATTGGTTCGAGCGCGAGGCCGCGGCGGAGGCAGCGAAAAAAGCTTTCATCACGAATCGCCTTGGGGATTTCGGATTCATGCTCGGGATCCTGATGGCGTGGACCGCCACTGGAACCGTTGTCTTTCACGACATGGCCCAGCAGCTCGGCCGCATCACGAGTTATCCCGGATACCTTACCGTCACGGCGCTCCTCATCTTTTGCGGCGCGGTTGGGAAGTCGGCGCAATTCCCTCTGCACGTCTGGTTGCCGGATGCGATGGAAGGCCCCACGCCGATCTCCGCGCTCATCCATGCCGCGACGATGGTGGCCGCGGGCGTTTACATGCTGGTGCGTGTCGGTTTTCTTATCCAGGCCGCACCGGAGGCACTCACGATTATCGCGTGGATCGGAACGATTACCGCGGTAATGGCTGCGCTCATCGCCACGCAACAAAACGACATCAAGCGCATCCTCGCCTATTCGACCCTGTCGCAGCTCGGCTACATGATCATGGCGGTCGGACTCGCCTCGGGCGAAGCCGCGATGTTCCATCTTTTTACCCACGCGTTTTTCAAAGCGCTTCTCTTTTTGGGCGCCGGTTCGATCATCGTCATGCTCCATCACGAGCAAAACATCTGGAAAATGGGCGGGCTCGCCGGCCGTTTGGGAATCACGTTTCTCACTTTCATGGTCGGAACGCTCGCGTTGATCGGCTTTCCGCCCTTCAGCGGATTCTTCAGCAAGGATGCGATCCTCGCGCTCGCCTACGAAAAGAATCAGAAGATTTTCTGGCTCGCGCTTTTCACGGCGTTCCTGACTGCGTTCTACATGCTGCGACTGGTAGTTGTCGTATTCTTCGGCAAGCCGCGCAGCGACCAGGCGCGCACCGGACGGGAAGCGCCGTGGCTCATCATCGGGCCGTTGATCATCCTCGCCATCCCCGCGCTGGCCTCCGGATTCGGTTTCGTCGCAAAGCTTTTTCTTAAATTGCCCGGTGAAAACGAAAGCGGCTGGCTCGTGCCGGGGCTGGCGCTTGGGGCCACGCTGGCCGGTATTGCGCTGGCGATCGGCCTTTACCGGCGCCGCGAAACCGATCCGATCAATCTCGCTTTGTTTCGAGAAGGTTTTTATTTCAACGAGATTTACCGTTTTCTTATCGGCGCGACGCAGGGAGTTCTGGCGAGTATCTCCGCCCTGGTCGATCGCTGGATTCTGGACGCCGGAATCATTCGGGGCGCGGGCGGTGCCACCTGGGGTATCGGTTCGTTGCTCAGATTGCTCCAGGTCGGAAACCTCCAGGCCTACGCATTTCTTTTCGGGTTGGGGATCGTGGGCCTGATCTACTTCACACTTTTCCGGTGATCCTGCTTTTCATTCTTTTCTGCCCGATTGTAGCCGCGCTGGCGATTCTGCTCGGCGCGCCCGCGCGACTCACCGCGCTGTGGGCCGCTGGTCTTACTCTCGCGGCGACCGCGCTGGCGTACGTCGGCTTCGAAGCGGGCCAGCACGGTTTTCAATTCGTGTCCTCATATCCGGTCAGCAGCGCTTGGCGGATCAACTTCATCCTCGGCGTCGATGGCCTCAGCCTGATGATGCTTCTGCTCACTGCCGTCGTGACCTTCGCGGCCATCTGGTTCACCGGCGAAATCGTCCAACGCCAAAACGCCTTTTACGCCTGCCTCCTTTTCATGGCGGCCGGCGCCATTGGAGCGTTCGCTTCCCTCGATCTTTTTTTCTTCTACGCCTTTCACGAGCTCGCGCTGATCCCGACGTTTCTCCTCATCGGAATCTGGGGCACGGGCAACCGGCAGGCCGCCGCGTGGAAAATCACCATCTATCTGGCGACCGGGAGTTTCATTCTGCTGCTGGGATTGATCATGCTTTATCGCAGCGTACCGGAAGCCGCGCGCAGCTTTGATTTCCGCGTTTTGCAAAAAGCGGCGTCGACCATTCCCGCGGAAGCGCAGAACAACATCTTCCTGCTGCTGCTCATCGGCTTCGGCATTCTCATTTCGCTCTTCCCGTTTCACACCTGGGCGCCCGAAGCATATGCGTCCGCGCCCGCGCCCGCCGCGATGCTCCACGCCGGCGTGCTGAAGAAATTTGGACTTTACGGTCTCCTGCGTCTCGCGCTCCCGCTCCTGCCCCAGGGTGCGCAGCACTGGAACACCCTTTTGATTTTGCTCCTGCTCGGAAACATCAGCTACGTCGGACTGGCCACGATCGCGCAAAAGCGGCTCGATTGGATGCTCGGGTATTCGAGCGTGATGCACATGGGATACATTTTCCTGGGCATCGCCAGCGGCACTCTGCTTGGCACGAACGGCGCGGCGATCTTGATTTTCGCGCACGGCATTTCCATCGCGCTGCTCTTTGGTATCGCTGGGGAAATTCGGCACCGCACCGGCACGTTGCTGCTGACCGATCTCGGCGGGCTCGGGAAAGTGATGCCGCGGGCCGCGCTGGCATTTGGCCTGGCGGCATTTGCTTCCATCGGCTTGCCGGGCTTCGCGAATTTCACCGGCGAAGTGATGGTCCTCTTCGGCGCTTTCCGTAACGGCGCCAACCCCGACCGCTTCACCATTTTCCAAATCGCCACCGTGCTCGCGCTTTGGGGCGTCGTCATCTCAGCGGTTTACATGCTGCGCGCTTACCGCCGCGCTTTCATGGGCGCCATCCGTGAATCGTGGAGCGGCGTAACCGATCTTCGCCGGAGCCTGCGGGTGCCCATTGGAATTCTGGTCGCGCTGTCGCTCTGGTTCGGATTTTTCCCGCAATCTTTCGTCCGGATCGTCTCCCCCACTTTCAAAAGTTATTTCAACCCGAAGTGATGACGATCGCCGCGCCTACTCTCGAAATCGCCGTGCTCGTCCTGGGCCTGCTCGTCCTTCTGGCCGAAGCTTTCCTCGAGCAGATCGATAAACGGACGCTTGCCTTCACGGCGATCATCGGCCTCGGCGCGGTCCTCATCGCGAGTTTCTTTCTCATTCCACCGCCGATCAAAGTTCCGTCGGCCGGCTTCTGGAATTTTTACACGGCCGATCCGCTCGCGATCTTTTTCAAACGCTTCGCGCTCGTCACCACCATTTTGGTCCTTGTCATGATGATCGACTACGCGCCCGTCGTGCGAGAATCGATCCACGGCGCGACTCATCAATCCGGGCTCGGCGAATTTTTCGCGCTCCCGATCTTCACCTGCGTCGGGCTGATGTGGATGGCTTCCGCAATCGACTTTGTCATGATCTTCGTCTCGCTCGAACTGGTGACGATGTCCTTTTACGTGCTCGTCAGTTTCACCCGTCGCAATCCCGCCACCCTTGAAGCTGGCGTAAAATATTTGATCCTGAGCGCGCTCTCGACTGGCTTTTTGGTTTACGGCATCACCTGGATTTTTGGTGTGACCGGTGAAACGAATCTCGCGCGCGTCGCGGCGGCACTGGCCAACCCGGCGATCGAAACCGGGCCCGCGCTTTTCGGCATGATCCTGGTGCTGGTCGCCCTCGGCTTCAAGATCGCAGCGGTGCCGTTCCAAATGTGGGTGCCGGATGTTTATCAAGGCGCGCCAACACCGGTAACCGCGTTTCTTTCCGTCGGCTCGAAAGCGGCCGGTTTTGTCGTCCTCCTCCGAGTGCTTCAACCATTTTTTATGCTGCCCCAGATGCAGCGTCTGCTCGCCATGATCGCGCTGCTCACTTTGATTTACGGGAATCTGGCGGCGCTTCCGCAAACCAACCTGAAGCGCCTGCTCGCGTATTCCAGCATCGCGCACGCCGGCTATTTGCTCATCGGCGTCGTCTCGCTCGCGGGCGAAGCAGTCTCTTTTTATCTCGTCGCTTATCTCCTGATGACGCTGCTGAGCTTCGCCGTCCTCATTGTTGTGGCTAAACAAACCGGCGACAACATTGATGACTTCAACGGCCTGGCCAAGCGCTCGCCCTTTCTCGCCTTCGCCATGCTGATCGCGATGACCTCGCTCGCGGGC
>JBEEHO010000377.1:0-5561 GCA_041167425.1 Verrucomicrobiota bacterium
TGACGATCGCGACGATCGGCCGGTTGATGAAAAACTTCGACATCAGCGCGCGTTAATGAGGTGCTGCGGCCGGCGCCGGAGAGGCCGGCGGCGGGTCCCACGGCTTCGGCGAAATCGTTGCTCCCTCGCGCGCTTTCTGCACGCCTTCCACCACGATGCGATCGGCGGCGTGCAGTCCCTCCTCCACGATCCACATCGGGCCGAAACGACGGCCGACTTTCACAGGTTGAATGTGCACCTTGTTGTCCGCACCGACGACCGCCACCTGGTAGCTTCCTTGCAACTCGATCACAGCACGCTGAGGCACGAGCAACGCGTCTTTCTTCACGTCGGTCTGCACGCTGATGCGCGCGAATTGACCGGGCCGCAAAATATTGCCGGGATTTGGAAACATCGCGGCGATTCGCACCGAGCCCGTGCGCACATCGACCTGATTCTCGGCCGCGAAGAGCTCGCCCTTGTGCGGAAAGTGTGAGCCATCGGAGAGGATGAGTTCGAACTCGAGCTGCTTTTCGTGCTCGGCGCGTTCCGCCGGATCGGCGTAACGCTGCGAATATGCGGTGTAACGCTGATCGCTCACCGTGAAAAAAGCTTTGATGGGATCGACCGTGGAGACCGTCGTGAGCGCGCCAGTACTGGGGCCGACGAGATCGCCCACCTGCGCCTTCACCAAACCGGCGACCCCGTCGATGGGCGACGTGATGGCGGTGAACTCGCGATTCAATTGCGCCTGCTCGACCGCGGCGCGTTGCGCTTCCACTTGGGCCTTCGCCGCCGCCGCGGCTTGCACCGTATTGTCGCGTTCCTGTTCGCTGATCGCTTTTGTTTTGAAAAGTTCGTTATTCCGTCCGGCGATCAAATCCGCCTGGCGCTGCGATGCCTCCGCTTGCGCGAGCGCAGCTTTTGCCTGGGCCAGCGCCGCTTCGAACGGGCGCGGATCGATCTGGAAAAGCATGTCGCCCTTTTTCACCGCCGTGCCTTCCTTGTAATTTTGCGAGGTGAGATAACCCTGCACGCGCGCCTGGATGCTGGCGTTGACCGAGCCATCGAGCGTGCCGACAAATTCGTCGAGGATCGGCACGTCCTGCTGCTTCACGTTCGTCACCAGGACTTCCGGCGGAGGCGGTGGACCGGCTGCTTTGCGTGAGCAGGACGAGAAGGCTCCGGCGAGGCAGAGAAGCGAAAGCGGCAAGCCAACGAACGCTCTCGCATCCCGCAAAAATCCCAAGCCCCGAAAAAAGTATCGGATCGACATCGCAGAATTATACGCACGTCAGGTTCGTTGTGAATGTCAGCGCGAGCGATTATCCAAAGCTTCGGGAGCGCGGGTTGCCCGCCTGCAGTTGCCAGCAGCCTGCTGGTAACAATCTTCCAACGAGATTTCCATTGCGCCTATGGCGGTGGTAGAACGCTTTTGCTGGCAGCCGCGCTTGTCATCCGCCCCACGCATTGATCGCTGCACTTGCTCAACTCTCTACGGGTGGCACAATTCTCGCGCGTTCTCGAACATCGGGAGGGGTGGTCGAGCGGTTGATGGCTCCGGTCTTGAAAACCGGCAGGGCGCAAGCCCTCGTGGGTTCGAATCCCACCCCCTCCGCCCTTTCAGCCAGCACCTCAAAATGTCGCCTCGACATGCCTATATGTTCATGTGAACTTAACGCGTGGAGCGTCCCGTTAAGGCGAAGAAAAAGTTTGTTCCGATCGTCGAGGAAGATCCGCCTCCATCGCCGGCGATCCATGGACGAAGCGCTTCGTGGAATCCCGCCAACCGCTTCGAAAAACTCCACGTCGATCTGGGCGATGCCGATGTCGTGCAGATCGATCCGACCAGCGAAGAAGAAGAAAAGCCGCGGCCCGAGACGCAGTTTTTTCACGATCTGACGAAAACGATCATCGCGCGCAACGACAGCCCCGACGTCGGTTTCGAGACGAGCCTAAATCCGTATCGCGGTTGCGAACACGGCTGCATTTATTGCTTCGCACGGCCGACCCACGAATATCTCGGACTTTCCGCCGGTCTCGATTTCGAGAGCAAGATCATGGTGAAAACAGACGCGCCGAAGTTGCTGGAGGCGGAGTTGTCCTCGCCCAAATGGACTCCACAAGTTCTCGTCATGAGCGGTGTGACCGATCCGTATCAACCGATCGAACGAAAATTGCGCATCACGCGCGGTTGCCTCGAGGTGCTGGTGAAATTTCGCAATCCGGTGGCGATCATCACGAAGAACCGGCTCGTCACGCGCGACATCGATCTTCTCGGCGAGCTCGCGCTTCACCACGCCTCGGCTGTGAATGTCTCGGTGACGTCGCTCGATCCGGAATTGCAGCGCGTGCTCGAACCGCGCACTTCCTCGCCGGCCGCGCGCCTCGAAGCAGTCGCTGCATTGCACGCTGCGGGAATCCCGGTCGGCGTCATGGTGGCTCCCATCATCCCCGGGCTGACCGATCACGAGGTTCCAAGCATTGTCGAAGCCTGCGCCAAAGCGGGAGCGCAATTCGCCGGTTACACGATTGTGCGATTACCCTGGGCGATCGCGCCGCTTTTCGCGCACTGGCTCGATGAGCATTTCCCCGAGAAGAAACAAAAGGTGTTGGAACGCATTCGCCATATTCGCGGCGGAACGAAATTAAACGACGCACGCTGGGGCACACGGACGAAGGGTGAAGGAATTTTCGCGGAGCAAATCCGGTCGATGTTTGAAGTGAGTTGCCGGCGATTCGGGATCGGAGACAGGCCGGAACTGTCAACCGCTGCATTTCGGCGTCCGCGTGAGCAGCTTCAACTCTTCGACAACGCCTAGGCAACCGCGCGCGGCTGCTTCGCCAAATTTACCCGGCCAAGGATGGTGAGCATGAGCACGCCGCCAACCACTCCAAATGGCGCCATGAAATAGAAGTAATTGCCCCAACTGCGGTCGAGCAGTGCTCCCAGAAAATAACCGGCCAGACTGCCACCGAAATATTGGAACGAATCGATCACGCCTGAGGCGAAGCCGGCCATTTTCGCTCCACCGATGTCCATCGCGGCTGCGGTTCCCAAAATCGAATGGGTGGAGTTCGCGGTAAGGGAAATGAGAACCAGAAAGAAAATGGCGGCATTCACAGAATGAAACTGGGCGGCTGCGAGAATGATGACCGTTTCGAAAAAATACAGAAACGCTGCGACCGGAGCGCGACGTCCCTTGAAGACCTTGTCGGAAACAAAGCCGGAAATCAGCGAGCCGGCTGAAGCGACAAAGGGAATGGAAAAGGCCACCAACTGAAATTGCGCGGATTGATAGTCCACGTGATGCACTTCCTGCATGAAACGCGGGAACCACTGGTCGATGCCCTGCCGCACCGCGCCAGTGCAAGCGTAAGCGGAAGCGACTATCCAAATCACCGGGTTGCTCACGATGATACGAAAGACGTCGAACACTTTAACCTTAACCTGACCTGCGTTTTCCTCTTCCGGATTAACCGGCGGAAATCCGGCGCGCTCCGGTGTGTCTTTCACCAGGATGGCCATGCAAATCGCGACCAAAAGCGTGATGCCGGCAGGAATCCAAAAGAGCCAGCGCCAATGGAGCGGTGGAATCCGGAGAAGCCCCAGAAAGGTGAAACCGGCGAGCAGGGCGGGCCCGAGCTTGAAAATACCGAAGCGGCCCAGGTTGATCATGAAGCCAAAAATTCCGGCAAAGCCGCCACGTTCGGTGTGCCGAAACCAGGCCGCATTGATCTTCACCATGCCCGGAGCGCCGAAGGCCTGCATGTAGCCGTCGATTCCCCGAATGAGCACAAAGAGCGACAGCAGACTCAAAAACAATCCCGCCGGGAACAACGGGATTTTCAGGAGCCACTGGCTGCTGCGGCGGATCTCCTGCGAGTAAGCCTCGTCCAGCAGAAGCCGATTCAATCGCACCAGTTCGTCGCCGCTGGGCCTGGATAAAAGAAGCTCGGTTGTTCCACGCGACAGACTCGGTCTCGTGTCGTTTTTCTCTTTTGGCTTGTTCAGTGGGTCATACGTGGCGAACTGGGCCGGGTCGTAAAGCGATGGACCCTTGATTAGCGCATTCAGGTCCTGAGCGAGGAGCGCGGACCAAACAGGCGAGGAAGATGCCTCGCCGGATGAGAGCAGTTGCCGAGTTGGCTCACTCAAGCGGCCCGCCAGATCCGCGGAAAAGGCATCCTTCTTTTGCCTGAGTTTTTCGACAAGGTTCTTTGCAACGATCTCCTCGGCCCGCAGTTCATTCGGATGATCAGAGTGAAAGGAGCCGGGAAGGCTGGCTACCGAAGCCGGACCGAAATGTCCGTACATGGAGGCAGCCCCAAAAAGCAGGTTGAAAATTATGGTGCCCGCGGCGCCGATGAGCATGGCCTTTTTGCCCCCGAACCGATCGGCCAGGAGCCCGTTGATGATCTGGCCGCAGGCATAGGCCAGCAGCGCGATGGTGATGACGGCGCCGATGTCCGCCTTGTTGAATCCGAACTCGGCGCCGATCGCGCCGCTCGCCAGCGGCAGATTGTACCGGCACATGTAAAATGACGTGTAGAGCAGGCCGATGAAGGTCCAGTTCAGCCCGCGTCGGGCGCGGAAGCCGGGTGGATGCGGTACAACGTTCAAAGCAGCCATGCGAAAGCGGGAGCATGCGGGTGGGCTTTCGGTGAGACAATGAAAAAGAGCGCGCGGCAGTTGCGCTTCGGGTGACGCTCTCGCAGGGTGATCTTACCAGCATGAACATCGAATCTCTTCACATCGGAATGAAGGTGCGCCATCCGCAATACGGCGTCGGGGTCGTTAGGTCGCTGACGGAACACACGGCCGAGATCGCTTTTGACGACGCGCCTCGAACAGTGGCGCCAGCCTCGAGCGATCTCGAACCGGCGGAGGCCACCGCCACTCTGAGCAAATTGCAGTTGCCCCTCGCCAATCTTATCCGCGATACCGCCCAGGCCGTGGTGGACGCGCTGGGATTGGAGAAAAAGGATGTGCTGGTGGAAGGACTGGCCAATCGATGGCAGCGCGGCACGCTCGTCATGCAATCGGCCGACACTTCGCTTCAGCCAAAGGAGGTTCCGATCGAAACCTTCTTTCACAAGATCGTGATGATCCGGAACAATCTGCGGGTGCTCGAACAAAAGGTGAACGCCAGCGACAAGCTGAGCGATGCCGACAAGTTCGATCTGCACCAATATATTACTCGCTGCTACGGCTCGCTCACGACGTTCAACATCCTGTTCAAAAACAAGGACGACCAGTTCCGGACGGGCGGATAAAACACTCTTGCTCCTGATCTTGATCTTGCTCGTGATCCTGTGACTGGGTATCGCGCTGTCACATAATTATGATCAGGATCACGAGCAAGAGCAGGAAGACGAACCCGGTCAGACTGCGGCTCCTTGACTGACAATGATCGCGACTGCCGCGAGTGCGCACGCGATTCCGGCCATTTGCACACGGCCCAGGCGCTCGCCGAGAACAAAGCGGGCGAGAACCACGGTGCTCGCCGGATAAAGTGAAGCCAGCGTCACGACAATGCTCAACGGGCCAATCCGCGCCGCGATCATATACAAAGCATTGG
>JBEEHO010000378.1:0-3668 GCA_041167425.1 Verrucomicrobiota bacterium
GAAAAAACAAGAAGGCATAACTCACGATGACTCCAAGAATAGGTCTTAGCATTTGGGTTGTTTCCGCTGTTTCAGAAAGGGCGAGAGTAGAGAAGATTTTTCGGTGACGCGACGCAAATTTATTCGCTAAGGTTACGTCGCCAGATCATCAAACGAAGAATGGATCCTTACGCCAAACCAAGGGAGAAAAAGGTCGGCGCGCATCGGCCAAAAATTTCTCATCTCCCCAGCGCTGTCGAAACCCGGACACGACAGGAACGGCAAGCCGAGAAACAAGCTGTCGCGGACGAGCGGCGCGCAATCAAAAAATCCGCGCGCCGGCATCTGAAAAAGGATCTGCTCGCGGAACTGGAAGAGACGGATTGACGTCGGGTCCGAGAGAGGGCGTCAACCTGGACGAAAGATTCCTTGCGTGCGGGGGCTGGCGCCGCCCGGCCCTCGATGGTGCGGCGCAAATCCTGCTAAATAGAACCGGCCATGAATTCTTCACTTCAACCCGTCAACAGCACCAATGTTGCCCTCGATAAATGCGGATTCATCAGCGGACTGCGGCAGGCTCTCGACCTGAATCATACCCGGATGCTCCAGGTAGCGAAGAGGGAATGGGAACGCCGGTATGCCGGGAAAGATCCGAGCGATGCCTGCGTCAGTGTGCGCATCACGGCGGGCGCCACCAAAAAGGCGAAGTTGTCTTGCGGCGGAATCCTCAAAAAGCGGGGCCGATCGTTGTTGAACGCCGCTCGCGCTGTTCGCTAGCGCGAAATGGAGATGGCCCGTCGCCGGGCCGTCCGCTCCGGCAGGGTTTTTCTCTGGTTGACGAAGCGTTATCTCATTAGCGGGCGCGATTGTACTTCTTGAGCAGCTCGCGCACGCGGTCGTGCGGGAGAGCGTCGACGTGGTGATTGTCGCGGCCCGTCATGCTTTGGTTGGCCACGAGCGCGTTAACGATGGCCTCTTCCACCGCTTGCACGGTGGCGCCAAAAATCGGGTCCAGCCGGTCGTTCGGCACGGTGGTAACGGAATGGGTCGGCGCGGCAGGATCGGCCGCGTGGGGATTCGCGGTGGAGAAGGCGAGAAAAAGATCGCCTGAACCATTGCCCGAGACGCTGCCGGTGCGGGCTAGACCCATGCTGGCCCGGCGCGCGAGCCGCTTCAATTGATTCGGCAGCAGCGGCGCGTCTGTCGCAATGACAATAATGATCGAGCCGGTATCCTGGCTGAAGACGGCGTTCTCGGTGATCTCCTTGCCGACTGGGACGCCGGCGATGGTGAGCCCGGGCCGGCGGCCGCAATTGGCCTGCACCAGCGCACCGACGATATAGCCGCCGTTCTTTTTCTCGAGAACACGCGAGGCGGTCCCGGTGCCGCCTTTGAATTCGTAACAGATCATGCCAGTGCCACCGCCGATGCTCCCCTCGCCAATCGGTCCGCCCTTCGCCGTGTTGAGCGCGTTCACCGCATGCTCGGGCTTGACGTGAAAACCGTTGATGTCGTTAAGATAGCCATCCCAGGTTTCGGCCACGACAGGCAGGCTCCAGGAGAAACCCGTCGGATCGGGACCGGTTTGGGCCACACGCCACGCAATCGTCGCATCCCGCACGACGCCGACGCTGTGCGTGTTCGTGATCATGACCGGCCCTTCCAGAAATCCGCTTTCCTCGATCCACGCGGTGCCGGTCATTTCGCCGTTGCCATTCAAGCTGAAGTAACCGGCGTAAACGGGATCGTCGAACGAATTGCGCCCGCGCGGAAGAATGGCGGTGACGCCAGTGCGCACGGGGCCTTTGCCGACCTCGAGTTTTCCCTCGCCGCTGATGAGCGTGGTGTAACCAACCTCCACTCCGGCGACATCGGTGATGGCATTGAGCGGGCCGGGCGTCCCGTCGAAGGGGATGCCGAGAGCGCGGGCGCGGATGGATTGCTGGACGGGCGGCGGAGAGGCTGGCGGCTCGCGGGCGGCAAGAGGCGGCAGGAAAAGGAGGAGCGCGAGGAGGATGAGGCGCGGTGAGATTGCATTCATGGCGAAGGAAGAAACGTCCAACGTCCAACGTCCAACGTCCAACGTCCAACGCTCAATGAAGAAGAAAGCGGGATACCCCGTCGGCCAATGAGCGTGAGAGTTTCAAATCCAAAAAAACTTCTTAATCCTGAGGGCATTTTTCTGATTTCTGTTTTCGGAGGCGATTGGCCGGATTAGATTCGGACGTGAGCTACCAGGTTTTCGCCCGAAAATATCGTCCGCAGACGTTTGACGATTTGGTCGGGCAGGCGCACGTGACGCGAACGCTCAAGAACGCGGTCGAGCAAAACCGGCTGGCGCATGCCTACCTCTTCGTCGGACCGCGCGGGATCGGAAAAACATCCACGGCGCGTATCCTGGCGAAGGCGCTCAACTGCGTGAACGGGCCGACCATTACGCCGTGCGGCGTGTGCGATAGCTGCAAGGAAATCACGGGAGGAAACAGTCTCGACGTGCTCGAGATCGATGGCGCGAGCAACAACGGCGTCGAGCAGGTGCGCGAGCTGCGCGACAACGTCCGTTACGCGCCGAGCAAAGGGCATTTCAAGATCTACATCATCGATGAGGTGCACATGCTGACTTCGGCGGCGTTTAACGCGCTCCTCAAAACGCTCGAGGAACCGCCGCCGCACGTGAAGTTCATCTTCGCGACGACCGAGCCGCAAAAAGTTTTGCCGACCATTTTGAGCCGCTGCCAGCGGTTCGATCTTCATCGCATTCCGGCGAACCTCATCGCGCAGCATCTGCAATTCATCGCGGGCCAGGAAAAAATCACGCTCGATCCCGCGGCGGCGCACGCGATCGCCAAGGGAGCGGACGGCGGCTTGCGCGACGCCGAGTCGATGCTCGATCAGCTCGTGGCTTTTTGCGGCGAAAAGATCGCGGAGCCGGATGTCCTGAGCGTGTTCGGATTTACGAGCGAGCAAACGGTGGCCAATTTCACGGACAAGATTTTGCGCGGCCAGACTTCCGATGCGCTCGAACTGCTGCACGCCGAAGCGGAAAACGGCAAGGACATGATGAAACTGATGTCCGACCTGATCGCGTATTTGCGCGACTTGCTCGTGGGCAAAGTGAAACCGGATGCGCTCGTGGACGACTTGAATCCGGAGCTGCAAAAATCTCTCGAAGCCCAGGCGGCGCTGATTGAGACCGATCGCCTTCTGGAGTTGATCGATCAATTCGCCGTGGCGGAGGGCCGGATGAAATGGGCGCCTAACAAGCGGCTGCATTTCGAGGTAGCGGTGATCAAGGCGATCCAAACGCTGGGGCAGGTGACGCTCAATGAAGTGATCGAAAATCTGGCGGCGCTGCGGGAAGGAAAGCCGCCGGCCCAGGCGCCGTCCGCGAAGAGCAGTCCAAAGCCTCCCGACAAAATAGTTGCGGCCGACAGTCCGCGCGTCTCCGAGAAACCTTCCGCGAAAGAGGCAAGGCCGCTGCCGGAAGATCCATTACCGGCGCCGGACGCGAAAGCGATCGATCAGGAAGCGGTCTGGCAAAAAGTGGTCGAGCAAATCCGAACACGGCGACCATTGATCCGGGGCTGGGTGGAATCGGCGAAGGCCCTCGGAATCGAGGGACGTTTTCTGGTGCTTGGTTTTCCGCCGGAACAAAAGATGGCCATGGAATCGGTGGCCAATCCGCGGAC
>JBEEHO010000379.1:0-17175 GCA_041167425.1 Verrucomicrobiota bacterium
GAGAAATTCTTAGAGGACGGCAACTTCAAGACAGGGGAAGACAATAAATCAGTGGTTTATTCGATTCCTATTAAACAAGCGCCGAGATTTAACAAATTGAGGTCACGTGCGGAGTCGTTTGACGTGGCATTCCTTGAAACGCCGCGGGCACTAGTAGTGAGTCTGGTGAGCGCCTTCGATGCGTACCTCGGCGAACTCCTCCGAGCTTTATTTTATCTCAAGCCGGACCTCCTTCAGGGGAGTCAGCGTCCATTGACGTTTCGTGAGCTCGCAGAATTCGAAACTTTGGATCGCGCCCGCGAATTTATTCTCGAAAAAGAAATAGAGTCAGTGATTCGGGAAAGTCACGCAAAGCAGTTCGAATGGATGGAGACTCGATTCGCCGTTGCGTTGCGCAAAGGTTTGCATTCTTGGCCCACGTTCATTGAACTCACTGAACGGAGAAATCTCTTTGTGCATCGAAATGGCGTCGTGTCTTCACAGTATCTGGAGATATGCAAAAAACATGACGTTGATGTAACGGGATTGAAAGTAGGGGAAACCCTGCACGTGGATCCGAGCTATTTCTCGAAGGCATTCGAGTGCTTGTACGAGATCGGGGTGAAGCTAGCGCATGTTCTCTGGCGCAAACTTGACGAGGATGGGCTAGACGCGAGTGATAACGCCCTTATCGAGGGAGGCTTCGACCTCCTTCAGGATAAAGAGTATGGTTTAACGGCAACGCTTCTCGATTTCGCCGTTAACGGCCTTCCCCGCCACGCGACCGCGCTCAACCGACGAGTCCTTTTGGTTAACCTATGCATTGCCCACAAGTTTGGCGGTCAGCCCGACAAGTGTACGGAACTGTTAGAGGCCGAAGATTGGTCGGCCTGTGACGATCGGTTTCGGTTAGCGGTTACGGTTCTGAAGGATGATTTCAAGCAAGCTGCAGATTTGATGCGTTCTCTTGGTGCTCAAAGCAAATCTGTCACGCGACACGCATATGAGACTTGGCCCCTATTTCGTGAGTTTCGCCAATCGCCGGAGTTCCTCAACGCATTTAACAGTTTATTTGGCGAGGAGTTTCTTTTGGAAGATAAGAGTAGCGATTCCGTCAGCGAACAAAAGCAAGCGACTGCTAGCTCCCCGTCGGTGTCCGCTGCGAAGGCCAGTTCGGACGAGATCGAGCCCTCCAAGAATGCGGAGGAACCGAACAACGTGGGAGACTCGACGCCATGAGACTCGCCATCCGTCAATATCGAATCCCCGCCACGATCGTATTGGCAGACTGCGGCCGAATTGGCTGCGACGGCGGCTTTGAGTTATGTGGAAGACCCAACGGGTCAAAGTGGGAGTGCCTTAAGGTTCCGACATAGGACACAGAAACGAAAAGGGGTCAGAGCTAACTATTGACACTTTGTGACGAAAGTGCTCTGACCCCCTCCTGACCCTCAAGCTTTCCCTCAAGCTATCTCATTGCACCCGCCGTGCGATCGCTTCGGCGCGTGAAAAACATTGGGGTGTGAGTCAGTCCACGTAAAAGCCTTCGGCTCCGTGGCTGGTTGCGACGCCGGAACTGGGAATCGCTAGAGGTAGTGACGTAGTTGGGCTCGCAGAAAACGCCGCCCGGCCCCGCTCTTTAAAAATTTCTCGCGACCCTCGGCATCTTCCCACTCCGTATAAGCCTCGTAATAAATCAACTTCCAAGGACTCAGGCTTTCGTGGCGAATGAAGCGCCCCTCCTGTGTTCCGCCAACCGCCTCTTCAAGTGCGTCGGGAACCCGACGTAAAATCCGCGTCGCTATCCGACCTCAACACGTACACGTAGAACATCCGCTGTGTTTTCTAACCCACAGCCGCGTGAGGCGAAGCCTTTACGCGGTTACGCGGTCAAATCGCCAGTCCAGCGTCGCCTTCGAGAACCAATGTTCTTAGCTGCGGGCGCTCTCCGCTCTTCCACAGTGCAGCAGTGTGTAACACTGGATAGTTGAGTCCCGCCGTGCAGTTTTTCGCTACGCGTAACGGGGTGCGGGATGCTGACGAACTCCGTGCGCATCCCATCTGCCGACAATCGGACCTTCGCATATTCGGGAAGGCAAAGAAGGCGTCAGTCTGTGATTCTCGCCAAATGACTGAAAACCGACCCCGTAGAGAAAAGGACGAGAATCACAGACCGACCCCTTTGCTCACCCGCCCTAGGCGGACTAGGAATCACTGCTCTCTGATACCAACAAGCCGCTTTAGGCTTTTTAAGAACTCCGGCAATCGCTCGGCGAGTTTAGTTGTTTCGATACGAAGAAGTTTTCCCTCGTAGGCCTTGAGGGATACGGTATCACCAACCAGCGGAAAGCTTGCGCTTTGCTTTGGCGACTTCACATGTAGCGGCGCTGGCTTGCCTACGAGGATTTGTTCGTACTGATAATTGGCGACCTGAAGCGCGGCAATTGTTGCATCCTTGGATTGGAGCGTAGCGCAAGCGAGAGTTAGTTGGCCCTTCAGAAAATGGACGTTTGCCTCGAGCTGTTGAACAGCAGGATCACGGAAGCGAGCCGCCTGCTGTTCGAACTCCTGAAAATCGGGAATTCGGAGATAGACGTCTAAGGCTTCCCGAACCTTTTCGAGAGCGATGCGACCCTCGTGGGGGGTCACGCTGAAGAGAACCCGCTGCGCTTCGTGTTTGACTTCGGCATCAGCTTCTATTCCTAGGTCCGCGAGGAATTGAACAAAGTATAGAAGATATTGCTCGCACGCGCTGCGTACGGCGGAAGGAAATTCAAAAAAAGTCACAACGGCATTTCTTCTCGCTCTTTGCCTGAGGTTAGCAAAAGCCGCTTCCGAAATTTGCTTTACGTCGCGGAGTCGGAGCGTGAGTTCGACGTCAACTCGTCGCTCCATTGACTCTATGCCGCACTGTAAACCAAAACCATTAGTCAGAAACTCGTCGTCTTCGCGATAATATTTGACGGAAAGGCAAAGTTCATTGGCTGAGGTTTGAACGGCGTCGGCGAACTCAGCGATGCTATATGACTTCGCCCAACGCTCCCAATCTATGCGGAACTGAAACAGGATTCGACTTTCCCAGTGTTCAGACTGACGAAGCCGAATATCTATTTCGGTCAGCACATCATTCCATTCCGCCTTGAATGGTAATTCGATCTGCGCCATCAGTCGTTCAAGCGCGGCGAAAGAGTGTTCCGCAACACGTTTCGCAGCACTTTGGTCATAAATGTGCAGGTATCGGTCACTGCTGATTAAAAAGGTTTCCGAATCCTGGATCGTCGCGCCGTCAAGTACGAGCTTCTTTCCTTTGAACGTAATTCTGGGAGCCTTCGCTCTCGACTTCTCACACTTCCGGTCTCGTGGCCGGGGTTCGGCCGCACGCTTTTGTTTCCGCAGAGTCATGAGCCGAACATAATCGACCAGGTCCGGCTAATACAAGGATGGTAGGTGGAACTCTGGCAAGCGGGGGGGATCAACGCGAATGTGGGGGTAAACAGTGTGGGAGGGGGGAAACAGGCGTTAGTCTGTGAAATCTCACAAACCGCGTATCGCAGACTTGCTCACTTTGCGGCTGCGCTGAAAGTAGCGACGCCAAGGCGGAGAAGGCAAACTCCGAAATCGAGGATGCGCTCGGTTTTGTTCGCCACGGCGAATCCGTCTTTTGGCGGATCGGTTAATCTAGACAGAATCATGGCGTCCACGCGATCGCGTCGCCATGAAAAACATTGGGTGTGAGTCAATCAAATCGCCCGTCCAGGGCCCAACGAAAAAGCCTTCGGCACACGTGGCTGATTGATCGATAGAGTCATAGCGAGTAAAGCCAACGTAAAAGCCTTCGGCTCACGTGGCTGATTAAAGGATCGAGCTATGGCTAGCACAACCCCGCGTGAGGCGAAGGCCTTTTACGCGGTTACGCGGTCAAATCCCCAGTCCAGGGTCGCCTTCGAGAACGGATGTTTCTAGCTGCGGGCGCTCTCCGCTCTTCCACAGTGCAGCAGTGTGTAAGACCCGATACCTGATTGGCCCGCCGTCCGATCTTTCGCTACGCGGGATGCAGACAAACTCGGTACGCATCGCATCTGCCGACAATCGGACCTTCGCATATCCGTGTCCTCCGAGATCGACGAACTCGAGGTGCGGAGCCAGATCCGGGTTGGAGAGCGACCGGGCGCGCTGCAGGTCGAAGCTCTTGGCATATTCGAGGCACGAACGGACGCCGTCCTTCAGCAGCATGTTGAAGGTCCATTCCGGCTTCTCCTGTCCCTGCCTGTCGGCGAGAAACAGCGATCGGAGCGGACGGAGTATCTTGCCGCGCTCCCCGCGGATCGCCGGGAGGCGTTGAACGAAGTTCGCCGGGGAATCAACCGGGCCCTGCCACCGGGATACAAGGAAGGCATCCAGTTCGGCATGATCAGCTGGTTCGTTCCGCTGTCCACCTACCCCGCCGGAAGTGGCGGCAACCCCAAGGAACCCCTGACACTCATCAGCGTGGCGCGTTACAGGCTAGAGCTTACCATTGACGCTTGAGTAGCCTTACAAATTCCTCGCGTGATCTTCGGCGTAATTTTCCAAACAGGCAATGCCGGGTTGTGGTTGATATACGTGATTCACGTATATCATAAACGAGCCAACGTCCGGGAGCGGCCGAGCGAAATCGCGAATGACCATCTTCAAAAATCAGACCCACAAAGAGGCGAGAAGGTCAGAGTCGACAATGACAGTTTGCGATGAAAGAAGCTCTGACCTCTTCGAATGCCGCGGACGTTGCAATTGCCCCGGCAAAAGCCCTCATGGTAGACTTGCCCCATGCCAGCATCCACCGTGACTGAGTATCTTGCCGCGCTCCCCGCGGATCGCCGGGAGGCGTTGAACGAAGTTCGCCGGGGAATCAACCGGGCCCTGCCGCCGGGATACACGGAAGGGATCCAGTTCTGCATGATCAGCTGGTTCGTTCCGCTGTCCACCTACCCCGCCGGCTATGGCGGCAACAAAAAGGAACCCCTGCCACTCATCAGCCTGGCGTCAAAGAAAGGGTACATGGCGTTGCACATGATCTGTTTCTACGGGCAGCCGGCGTTGCGGGAGTGGTTCACCGCGCAATACGCCAAGAGCGGCAAGAAACTGGATATGGGCCAGGGCTGTCTCCGTTTCAAGACGTTGCCGGAGCTCGCGCTGGATGTGGTTGAGAGTACCGTGGCCCGGCTCCCGGTCGAGGATTACATCGCAGGTTATCAGGCCATGCGTGACGCCATGGGCAAGGGAAAAGGGAAGGCGCGCACACAGTGACCAGTGACCAGTGACCAGTGGAGGGTTAATCGCGAGGGTAGCGGCGAGCGAAATGGACGGTCAGGCCCGCGAGGGTAGCGGGTGAGCTTTCGGGAGAAAGCGAATCAAAGTAGGAAGTAGAAAAGCGAGACTCCTTGCCGGCCAGGATCGGACGGGTCCAACAAAGGTACGGCACCGTCCCACATCGTCCGCCCAATGTGGAAGAATTGCGCAAAGCGCGGACGGTTGCCGGCGTAGCCAAAGCAGAAACCCTTGAAGCAGCAGAGCGCATTCAGAAAAGGCTTGTTCTTGCCCCACGAAAACACAACGGTTGCTTTGCTACCTAACAACCTGGAAAGAAATGAAAAAAATCATGTGTCAAATGTTGGTGACGTTGTTTGCAACCGGGCTCTGTTATTTCCCGGCACTTTTAACCGCCCATACACTCGATGCTGATGCTGGAGATCTCAGCGGAAGGTGGATTGGCTATTACGCAGACGGCACTAAATCGGAATACGTATGGTCGATCCGCCAAACCGGTTCGACTCTTTCGATCGAAAATGTCGGCGGCAAGACAGCCAAGTCTAAAGGACGCGTAGACGGCGATAAAGTGGTTGCGCAGGACTTTGCGATCCAAAATGGAAAACTGTCCGCCGACGGCACGAAGATCACTTGGACCGACGGCGTGGTTTGGAAAAAAGCAGCGAGCGCGGCCGATCTCAGCGGAAAGTGGATCGGCTATTACCAGGACGGCAGTAAATCGGAATATGTTTGGGCAATCAAACAGACCGGTGGGACTCTTTCGATCGAAAACGTGGGGGGTAAGACTGCCAAGTCGAAAGGACGCGTGGAAGGCGATAAAGTTTTTGCGCAAGACTTTGCCACGCAAAACGGAAAGCTTTCCGCTGACGGCACAAAGATCACTTGGACAGACGGTGTCGTCTGGAAGAAGCAATAGCCATTCGGTCGTGTCTTAGCGCACACCGCGGTCGAAATCACAGTTGGAACCTAACGACTGCTCAAGAAGGAGGCGGGGTCGTTGCACGGCTATACGTGAATCACGTATAGCATCCTACTGGGCTTTCCACAGGGTTCGAGCCATTGCTCCCGCGACGCGGCATAGCGAGGCTGCTCGGCGAGCGATTTCACGCGGTCGCAACGTTGCGATCCGACGCGGAAAGTCGAACTCTTTTCAGAAGTGCGCGCCGACGTACTCCCACATCTGGTGATGCCAGTAGGGCCATTCATGTCCGCCCTTTGGGCCCCAGTCGTCCAGATGATGAGCAATCCCCCGGCTCGCGAGGACGGCGGACATTTGATAGGTCGGACCCGGAACTTCCCAAGAGCCACAGCCGGTCGCAAGATGGATGTCGCAGCTCGCTAACTGGTGAAGAAACCAGGGGTCGTTCTGGTTGGCCATATAGTCGACCGGGTTATTGAAGTAGAAGTTGTCGTCGTACATCCCGTCCATCGAGTCCCGCATATCGTAAACGCCGGAGAGCGCGTAGCAGCGCTTCACGCGGTCGGGATGCTTGAAGAGGGTGTTGGCCGCGTGATAGGCACCGAGCGAGGCGCCGTAAGTGGTAATCGGAATGCCAGGCGTCTGGCACTGGGAGTCGATGAAGGGGAAGACTTCGCTGGCCACGTAGTCGTCGTATTGCGCCTGCAGCCAGCTTCGATGGAAGGGGTGCGCTCCTTTGTTGCTGAACGAATCGCTCTGGACGCCGTTGATGGAGAAGAATCGGATCCGCCCTTGCTCGAGGTAAGGGCCGAGGGTGCGAACCATCCCCTGGCCTTCCTGTTCCTGCTCGTCGCCCATGCTGGTGGGAAAAGCGAGGATGGGCATGCCGTAATGGCCGTAAACGTTGACGCCCATTTCGCGATTGAGACGATGTGAATACCAACTGTGATGGTCGCGGTGCATGGCTTGCTAGAATAGCGGGACGGCAGTTGGGCTCAAGCCCCGTTTGGTGAAATGGGGGCGGAGCAGTCGACGGAAAGCCGCGCCCTGGGAAGCATAAAGAACGTTGAGCGAATCTGCCGCCACGCCGCTGGCTGTTGTCATACGTGATTCAGGTACATCCCCAATGGTTAGAAATCCTCAAACGCCATGCCTGCCGCCACGCAGAGCGCAGGGTATACGTGATTCACGTATATCAATCCCCGTTACAAATTTCGAAAACGCCGTAAGGGCAGAAGGCGCAACCGCGAGAGCCATGGGTTCAAACCGACTCTCTCAGAATCTCACGTCCCACCCGTCTCCGCCGCCCCGCCCGTCGTTGACATACGTGAGTCAGGTATGTGCCCGCCTTCACGTGGGAAGGCGTCAGAGCTAAGTATTGACATGCCCATTGAGGAAAGGCGCGAAGAGCCACTGCTCCGCCCTGCGAACCAAAAGCGCGCCTAAGGCTGGCCTGTCGTGGAAACCGACTGCCCAAGAATCTGCCGCCGCCCGCCCGTTGCTATACGTGATTCACGTATATGCTTTTGCCGTTTGAGATCCTAATTCGACGAGGCGTAATCACTATGGCATTCACATTCGGAACTATCTGTTGCGCAAACCGGCTGTTCAACAATCTGCCGCCACGCCGCCCGTCGCTGCTATACGTGATTCCCGTATATGCATTGCCGTTGAAGATTATTAAAAACGGCGTAACGGGAAAGGCGCGATCGCAACCATTAGTTCATGGTTTGATCAATCTACTCACCGCGTCCAACGCGAGGTGTCGCGGCCCGGCTCGACCCTGTTCCCATTCTTGCAACGTGCGGGTTGACACCTGCAATTTTGAAGCGGCTTCGCTCTGCGAAAAATCATTCCTTTTTCGCCACCGGTAAAGTCGCTCGCTCAACGGAACCGGGGCCGATGAGTGCCTCGCCTTGCGCCGGGTCGGCGGACGCACGCGACAGCTCATAGGGCATTCCTTCGGGTAGCGATCATATACGTGACCCACGTATATCAACCGAAACCGAAAGGCAAGTCTGGCTCTGAAAAAGCATCCGTACATTGTGGCGCTGTCCCCGGCCTCGGTCGCTGACGCAATCCTCGGCTGCGTGCTGACATACGTGAGTCACGTATACGGTTCCCACGAGGGAGGGATAATCATGGCGATCACGGGTGCGTGACTATGTAGATCGTCGAAAAAATTAGCCGAAGAATGAGGCGAGGTCTTACGAATAAGAGTAGATGCGATTAGGTGCGATATCCGGATTGCTAGCGATCAGTTTGTGCGCGTCTGCCCCGACGCCGACAGCTGCTCGAGCGAATGGACGTCCGGTGTCGGCTGAAATCGTGTTGGCCGGCGGCCGCGTCGCCGAGGAACGGCACCCCGGCAACGTGCGGGTGACGTTGACAAACGGCCGCCAGGAGATGTGGACGCGGAAAGGCAACTGCGAGCTGCCGCGCGTATCCAAGTCTGGACTCGTCGGCTGGACAACTCGCACGGCGTTTCATTCCAAGGGTGCATTGATGAATGACACGCTGATCATCGCGCGCGAAGACAAATTGCTCGCGAGGATTCCGACAGATTATCCGTTTATCGACGTTTGGGATTTCGCCGATCAAGAGTCGTGTGTCATCGTTCTGTCGGGCGGTCCGCACGGTCCCGGACGAATCGAGAAATTCCGAATCGCCGACGGCAAGTTGCTCGGTGGATGCTTCGAAGGGCACGTCGATGAACATCCGGATTGGGCGAAGCGGTTCCTGCAAAAGGCCCGCGAGGAGGGCACCTATGTGGAGTAAGCAAGCCACCCTGGTCGTGCTCGCGGTCGCGTCTCTCTACGGCCAAAGTCCGACGCCAACACCCGACGCCCGCCAGGCGGTAATCGAGCGCCTGGATAACCTGGCAAAGGACGAGAAGGATCCGGAGCGACAGCGCAAACTCTGGCAGGAAATGTGGAATCTCAGGCAGCAGCAATATCAGGATAACATCCCGCGGTTCCACGAAGAATGGTGCAAGGAGAGTGATCCGGAGAAAAAGCGGGAGATTGGCGAGGAACTGGTCGATGCCGCGATTAAAATAGATCAACCACAGTATGTGCTCGAAGTGGCGACCGGCGGAACGTTAGCTGAGAAGGAGATCAAGGTCCCCGGCGGGCCGGTGGCCGCGCTCCCCTTGCGCACACTGCTGCCATTCGACCCCGAGCCTTACCCTTACGAGCAGCAGGCAGCCTGGGTAATCCGGCGCATGACCCGCGATCGGTTCGAGCTTTGGCTGCCGAATCACGGCTGGCTTTTCAGCTCGCAGGGCAAGGTGGTGAACGAAGCGCGCCCGCCGCGTCGCGATGGGTATGGGCGCCAGTGGTATGGCGCTTTCCTGCCCGATGGCCACTGGGTAACGACCGACATCTGGGAATACGATCGTACGCTTCATTTCTTCTCGCGTGCCGGCAAATGGCGAAAGGACCTGGCCGCCGATGAGCTGGTCCCGCGTGGTTCAGGAGAGGACCGCGGGAACGCGTCGATCATTGGCTGGTGTCGGTGCGACAAGGAGGGCCGCGGTTTTGTTCTCAGTGTCGGAACGAATGGTGGGCGCGGCGCGGCGCGGGTAACCGGCGATGGACAGAAGCATCGCGTGCTCGCCGAAAGCGAAAGCCCCTGGAAAATCTGTTATCCGCGCGATCTCGAGCCGAAAGGCATGTATACCGCCTTATCCATACCTAACGATCAAGGAGACCAAACTATCGGTTACACGGTTCCCGGCCACGGCGCGGAATGCGGTTACCCGACCTATCGATGGTCGGAGATCAGCGTGCAGGTCTTAGGTCCAGGAGCATTTGGCTTCTGGCCCGACTCCTCGAATGTCTACATTCAGACAGCGTTGGTGGACCCATCAAAACAGCCAGCCCCCGACACATCCGGGGAGGAATCGACCGGGCCACCGATCACATTGTTCTACAACTTCGATGGCACGTTTACCGGCTGGATTAAAGGGACGCGCATCAGTGATGCGACACAGCGCGGCGGAATGCTTTTCCACGACGAGCTGGACCGCGTGATCACACTCACACCGGACCTGCGAGTGACAAAGATCGAGCGCTTCGTTCACCGCGACGGTACGGCCGCTTCGCCGGAGAAGCTTTTCCCGGATCTGCGCCTCGGCTTCTTCAAGTGGGGCAAGAAGCTCGTCCTGGCGGGCTGGTAAGCGGAGAAGGATTTCGAAAACCAGCGCAAAAGGGATGCGCGCTAGATGAACCATGGCACGCCGACAGTCCTGCCGCGGATCGCGAATTGCCGGGGAAATAGCGCGCGGGGATTTTCGCAAAGGCATCGAATGGGCGACATTGCCCGCCCGTGAGCGCTATCCCGATTACCGAAAAGCTCCTCCTCAATGCCGGGGGATGGCAGGCGATGAAGCCTGCGCGGGAGCTGCTGAAGAGCGGCCGCGTCTCCGAGCCGAAATACGAGCCGCCGTTGCTGAGCGGCTACGTGCGCGAAGGCGCGAAGAATTATCGCTCGGGCTTGCGAATTAAAAGCGCGATCGACGTGGAGAATCTGTGCAGCTGCTGGGAGTCGCGCTCGGCCGGGAAAATTTGTGCGCACTCGGTTGCGGTGGGCCTGGGCTATTTGAATCCGCCGACTGCCGCGGCGGCGGCAGCACTCGAGCCGGCAATTCCCGAAGCTGCGGCAGGGCCGCGGTTCGTCACGGCTGATTCGGCTGATGCTGCCCTAACGACACTGCACGTGATCCTACCGCCCAACTTTGCGGGCGCATGGCAGAAAGGGCAGATCATGATCGTGGTCGAAGCCGAAGTTTCGCGAAACCGCACGCTCGTGTCCGCCCTCCCGAAGAACACTACGTTTGGTGCGGACGACGCCGATCTCGTGCTGATCGAAGGGTTGCGCGCGGTCCCGGCGATTTTCGAGAGCGGCATGGCCACCTTATCACGCGACGGATTCCTGCGGCTGCTCTTGGCGTTGCAGAATCATCCGCGCGTCACGTTCGGCAAAGCGACCCATGCGACGATCTCGTCGGCCGCGCTGCGGCCGGAGCTTTTGGTCGAGTCACGCGACGATGGAGGCATCGTGGTGAAAGCGAATTTTTCGCCGATGGGCAGCCGGGAGATCGATCACGAGCACGAGCACGAGAACAAGGAGAAGGCGCTGATCCTTTGGAACGCGACCGACGCGTGGATGCTGCGGAACAACGAGTTCGTCCGCTGCGGGGAAGCGTTGCCGGCCGGCTCGACGCACCTGATCGAGCGGCCTTTGCTGCTCGATGGCGACCGCGCGTTATACTTCCTGGCGTTCGATCTGCCGCGGCTGCGCGATGCATTCGACGTGCGCGCCGGCGAAGGCGTTCGCCTGCCGGACGTCGCAACTGCGGTGCCCGCGTTTGAGCTGCGGCTCGCCGGCACGCTCAACAGTGTTACCGGCGAGCTGATGTGCACCTATGGCGAGCGCGCGCCGATCAAAGCATTGGTCAACGCACAGGATCAGTTCGTGTTTCGTGATCCACAAAATGCCGATCGAGTGCTGATGCGGAATCTCGACGCAGAGAACGCGGCGGTCGCGCGGCTTGAGCAGATTGGTTTCGCCCGAACGGATGCCGGCGGCTTCGTACTGCACGGCCAGCTCAATGTTGTTAGGTTCTTTGCGACCGATCATCCGAGACTGGAGCGCCACTGGAAGGTGACCCTCACCGCACAGGTCGAGAAGTGGACCGGCGAGATCGAGCGGGTCACGCCGAAGCTCGAGATTGTCAGCTCGGGTCAGGATTGGTTCGAGGTGCGTTACTCGCTCACCACGCCCGGCGGCGAGGTGTTTTCGAACGCCGACATCCAGCGGCTGCTTCGCTCCGGCCAGTCACAGACGCGATTAAAGAATGGCCACCTCGCGGTGATCGATACGGCGGGCCTGGAGGATTTCGAGCAGGTCATCCGCGACTGCGATCCGGCGCAGACGCAGCCCGGCCTTTACCGCATCAACCGCGCTCATGCCGGGTATGTCGAGCAGACCGCGCGCGAGCTTGGCTCCGCCGTCGCCGATCGTCGCGCAGCACTAAAAAAGTTCATCACCGGCCGCGACGCGTCGCCGGATCCGAAGACGAAACTTGGCACGCTCGCGGAGATATTGCGCGAATATCAAGTCGCCGGTTTCGAATGGCTCACGCGCCTCGCGGCGAACAATCTCGGCGGCATCCTGGCCGACGAGATGGGTCTTGGTAAAACGGTGCAGACGCTCGCGTTTCTCCGCGCCCACCAAGGCCTGGGCCCTGCCCTCGTCGTTTGCCCGACATCGCTGGTGACAAACTGGGAGAATGAAGCGCGGAAGTTTACTCCCGAACTCAAAACGCTCGTGCTCGAAGGCGCCGATCGCGCCGCGCGGTTCCACCAGATCGTAGACGCCGACATGGTCATCACGAGCTACGCCTTGCTGCGGCGCGACATCGACAGGCTATGCGAAACCAACTTCTCCACCGCCGTGCTCGATGAAGCACAGCACATCAAAAATCCGGAGACGCAAAACGCGCAGGCCGCCTACGCCCTTCGCGCGACCCATCGCTTCGTCCTGACCGGCACCCCGATGGAAAATTCGGTGCGCGATCTCTGGTCGATCATGAACTTCGCGCTGCCCGGTTATCTCGGGAATCGCAACGACTTCCGCGAACGCTACGAACTGCCGATCGCGCGCGGCTCCGCGCCCGATGTGCAACGCCGGCTCTCTCGTCGGCTCCAGCCGTTCCTGCTCCGCCGGCGGAAACGCGACGTTGCGAAAGATCTGCCGGAGAAAATCGAGCAGGTCGTGCTTTCCAGCCTAACGAGTCAGCAACGCGCCGCCTACGACGCGTTGCTGCGCGAAATCCAGCTAGGTCTCGGCAGCTCCGGCAACAATGTGAACGCCGGCGTCCAACGGATGAAGATGCTCACTGGTCTGCTCCGTTTGCGCCAAGTCTGCTGCGATCTGCGCCTCGTCGGCATCGATAAGGAAGAGCCCTCCGCCAAGCTGGACCTCCTCGACGAGCTCCTCGAAGAAGCGATCGACGGCGAACACCGCGTCCTCGTCTTCAGCCAGTTCGTCTCGATGCTACACCTCATTCGCGAACGCCTGGAGAAGCTCGAGATCTCATTTTGCTATCTCGACGGCTCAACCAAGAAGCGTCAGGAAATCGTCGACCGCTTCCAGAGCGATTCCGCGATTCCAGTCTTCCTCATCAGCCTGAAAGCCGGCGGCGTGGGCCTGAATCTCTCCGCCGCCGACACCGTCATTCATTTCGATCCGTGGTGGAATCCGGCGGTCGAGGCGCAAGCCACCGACCGCGCCCATCGCATCGGTCAAACCCGTGTCGTCACCGCCTACAAGCTGATCACGCGCGACACCGTCGAAGAAAAAATCCTGCGGCTGCAGGAGAAAAAACGCGCGGCGATCGACGCCGCCATCGACAGCGAGGAACCGCTCATGACCGGCCTAACGACCGAAGAACTCGAAGAGCTGCTCGCGTAGGGTGAGGGATGCAGTTGCGTTGCAGGAGCGTGAACAACGTTGGACAAGATGAGCTCTTACGTCGATTGGCCTGAGACATTGAGACCAGGAGGAAGCTATGGGAATACTTGACAAGAAGGTCGTGCTAATCACTGGCACCGGCGTCGGTGGCAATCAATCCCGGGCCTTTCCTAGCCCCGGCCCAACGAGGTGAACCGTTACTCGACCACGTCTTCATAACCGTCCAGGATCTCGGCCGCTCGATCGCCTTTTACGAGGAGGCACTCGCGCCGCTCGGGATAGAGCACACCATCGATTACGACGGCGAGGATGGCCCCAAAGGACATCCCGACCTCAAGGGCTTCGGACGGGACGGCCGCGTATTCTTCTGGCTCAGGCAAGGCGATGCAGACGCCAAGGCTGCGCATATCGGCTTTGTCGCCAAAAACGAGGCCGAGGTGAACGCGTTCTACGAGTCAGCAATGGCTGCGGGGGCAACCGACAACGGCAAACCGGGCGCGCGACTCTATTACGATCCGCGCTACTACGCGGCGAATGTCCTGGATCCCGACGGCTACAGCCTCGAGGCGGTCTACAAGAGCTGGCAACACCCGCAGCGCTAATGGATAGTGAAGACGGCGGCTACAAGGCGATTGATATCCAATGACGACCAGCAGCCAGAGCTTTCCTTCAACAACAGAAAACAAAAACTCCTATGTCCACTGATTCACAGAAACTCCGTGGTAAAGTCGCCATCGTCACCGGCGCCTCTAAAGGTATCGGCGCAGCCATTGAACCCACCTTGGTCACGCCGGCGCTTCCGTCGTCGTCAATTATGCCTCGAGCAAAGAAGGCGCGGATCGCGTGGTCACTGACATCATCAGCCAGGGCGGCAAAGCCATCGCCGTGCAGGCGAACGTCTCGCAGAAACCCGAGATCGATCGCCTTTTCGCCGAAACCATAACCGCCTTCGGCCGCGTCGATGTTCTCGTCAATAACGCCGGGATTTTTGACTTTAAGCCGCTGGCCGAAGTGACCGAGGAACACTTCCATCGGCAGTTCAATCTCAACGTGCTCGGCCTTCTTCTCGTCTCGCAGAAAGCAGCCGAAGCCTTCGGCGCGGATGGCGGAAGCATCATCAACATCAGTTCGGTCGCTGCCGTGAGCCCGCAGCCCGGCGGGTCGGTTTACTCCGCCACGAAAGCAGCGGTCGATGCCATCACCAGTTCGCTCGCGAAAGAACTAGGGCCGCGCCGGATCCGCGTGAATTCGCTGAACCCCGGCATGGTCGAAACGGAAGGCTTTCATTCCGCCGGCATCGCCGGATCGGATTTTCACAAAACCGTGGAAGCGCAAACGCCGCTGGGCCGCATCGGTCAGCCCGACGACATTGGTCCCGTCGCAGTCTTTCTTGCCTCCGAGGATGCGCGCTGGGTTACCGGCCAGGCCCTCCTCGTCTCCGGCGGCCACCGGTAAACCTCGTTCGATAAGATTAGGATGGCCACGCCGACGGAAGGGATCAGTCGTTAGGATTCACCTTACGCGCAATCATCCTCAGGACTGCCCCCGTGCCCGCGTGCGAATGCTGCACCGTCATCGGCTCACAGCTTTTTGGCACCGCTCGACCAGCCGCGGCGCCTCCATTCGCTCCGCCCAAGTCGTGAACGCCGGGGTCGCACCGCGCCACCGCAATGTCTTCACACTCTTAAAGAGTCGCGCATCGGTGCGCAGCGTTGCCAGATTCTTGAAGAGCAACGCGAGATCGCGCTGTTCGCCGAGGACTGCCGGCGGGAAGCTTTCGATCTGACCGTGGAGGTTCAACAGGTGCGCGGCGGTCTTCGCGCCAATCCCAGGAATGCCGGGGTAACCGTCCGCCGCATCGCCCACGAGAGCGAGCAGGTCCGGAATGAGCGGCGGATCGACGCCGAATTTTTCGCGTATCCCGGCGGCGTCTCGAATGGTTTTGCGCCGGCCATCGATCTGCACCACGCGGGTATCCCGGACGCATTGCGCCAGATCCTTGTCGGGCGTCCAGATTGCGACTTTCTTTACCCGTTTATCCTCGGACGCGATATGCGCGGCCGAAGCGAGCGCATCATCGGCTTCCAGCTCGATCATCGGCCACACGATCACACCCATCGCGATGAGCGCCTCCTCGAGCGGATGGAACTGTGCGAGCAGCGCGGGCTCGATGCCGGCGCCGGTCTTGTAGCCAGCCCAAAGCCGATTGCGAAACGACTCGATCACGTGGTCGGTGGCGACACCAAGGTACGTGTCGCCGTTCTCGATCATGTCGAGCACAGTCTGCAGCACGCCGACGACGGCGCCGTAGGGGCGGTCCACGCCTTTGTTGAACCGCCGCAGACCGTAGAAGTGACGGAAGAGCTCGTAGGTGCCGTCGATGAGGTGAACGATCATTTCAGCATCAACATAAAATTTCGTGGCTGCGCTCTCAAAGGCCGGCGCGGTCATGGATCGTCAGTTTAAGTCTGGCGAGTCCGGCTCTCTCGTGTTGGCTTTCTAGCACAAGTCCTAGTACAATGCTGTCGTTCCGTAAGATTTTTCGATCGCGCCAGGGTGGCGAAATTGGCAGACGCGCCAGACTTAGGATCTGGTGGAGCAATCCTTAGGGGTTCGAGTCCCCTCCCTGGCACTTCTTTCGGCGCTTAATTATCCGTCAGCACTTCCATCCAGCGCTCGGGCGATTGCAGCGGGGTAAAGCCGGACTTGCGATAAAGCCGGTGCGCATCCCGCGTGGCCAGCAGCCAGCGCCGTAGATTTTGCAGATCAGGATGTGACATGACCGATTGAACCAGCCAGTGACCCAGGCCGCGGCCTTGATAACTGTCCAACACATAGACATCACACAGGTATGCGAAGGTAGCGAAGTCGCTGACTACTCGCGCCAGTCCAACCTGGTTATCGGCGTCGTACAACCCGAAACAGAGAGAATTCTTCAGCGAACGCTCGACTGCATCCCGCGACCGATGCCTGGCCCAATACGCGCCCGACAAAAAGCGATAGATCTCTTCCGCATTCAGCCTGGCGGGATCAGTAGTGATGGTCAGGGTGCCGCGGCTCTCTTCGAAATGAGTCACGCTCGCACCTAAGCCGGAGACGAAGGCAGATCAAGGTTGGCCGCAATACTTAAAGAGCAACATTTCCGCGGTGGCATCGCGGAAATAAAAGCGGATAGCTCCGTCGCGCCCGAGATACTCCTTCGGCACGCTGTAACTGGCGCGCCGGCTGTGCACCTGGTGGATCCCGGGATGATCCCGAAGATATAACTCGCCCCACGCTTCGAGAAAAATGGCGCTGCTACTCTTTTCCGTCAGCAAAGCTTCCAACGCCGGCCGTTCATACGCGACGTAGCTTATCGGTGTTGCAGCTTCGATCGCGCGATAGTCCAGGCCCGGCGACGTTAGTAATCCTGCCGCCGGCAGCTCAGTCCATCCCGAGGTTACCATTCCCAGCCTTACCCGCGGATCGAACCCAGCCGCGGCGCTCTGCCG
>JBEEHO010000380.1:0-9646 GCA_041167425.1 Verrucomicrobiota bacterium
TGCCGGTCACCGCCGGATTCACATACTCGACCTGCATCTTTCCATCCATGATGATGATGGCGTCGGTCGTCGTGGCCCAGAGTTGTTCCGACCTTTCCCGGCTGGCGCGCAACTTTTCTTCCGCGCGCCGTCGCTCGGTGATATCGCGGAAACTCCAGACCCGTCCCACATCCTGATCCTCGATCCGCTGGACCTTCGAATATCGCTCGAAAATTCTGCCGTCCGCAAATTCGAGCAGGTCGAAGCTTTCCGGAAGGGCCGATGCCTCGATCTCCCTGATTCGCGCGATGAATTGCGCCGGATCGTGAAATTGACGGCTGGCGAATTCCCGCAGCGGCTTGTCCTGTCTCGCGTCGATGACTTCATGAGGCATCCGCCACATTTCGACGTACTTCTCGTTGAACCCTGTCACGGTCCCGCATCCGTCGGTGACGAGAATTCCGTCCGTGGTGGATTCCAGCGTCGCTCGCATCATCGAGAGCGAGTGCGCGAGCTCTTCCGTCTTTAGTTCGAGCGCCTGCTTGGCGTCGATCAGTTCCTGTTCCGCGCGCTGCCGGGCGAGGAGGATGCTATTGGCAGTGCGCAGAGCGGAAGAGCGTAAGAGCTCTTCCTTTTCATCGTTGGTCTCCACTTATTTGTCGGCGATGAGGTCCGCCGCCAGTGCCGTACCGAGGACGCGGGCCCGGATCTTTTCGAAGGCAGTTTCACGGCTCGTCGAAGTGTCGTCGCTAAAGGGCGAAAAGCCACAGTCATCCGTCGTGCCTAGCTGCTCCACGGGAATATATCGCGCGGCCTCGAGAATTCGGTCGCGGACTTCTTCAGCTGTTTCGACATGCGGATCGATCGGCGCGACCACGCCCACAAAGACGCGCTGATCCGGTTTGATGTGATCCCGGATGATTTTGAGAGCGCGCACCCGATCCTCTTCGCCCGCGAGCGAAACGTAGAAGTTGCCGGCGTGCAGTTGAAACAGGCTGGGTAACAACTCGGCGTAATCGACATCCGCGCTATGAGTGGAATCACGATCGGCGCCGGGACAGGTATGCACGCCGATGCGCTGGCGGTCTTCCGCGGAGAAACGCGCCAGAGCGAGATTGTTCAGGTCGATAAAACTATTCAGCAGCTCACCGGAAGGATCGATCTTGATCGCGAGTCGTCCTTCCGTGAAGTCGATCTGGACTTTGTGCGCACCCTTATCGAGGCAGCGGCGTATTTCGGTTTCGTGTTCGCGCAAAAGATCGTTGATGAATTCGTCGCGCGAGTAACCGGGGATCGCTTCGGCCGGATACATCAGACTCAAGGCCGAGGGCGAAATGACCGCCTGCTTGATCGGGACATGCGCATAACGCTTCGCCACATCGATGAAGCTATCCGCGCTCATCAGGTAGCGGAAGGGGCCGGCCGTGAGGCGAGGCCATTGGCGAATGTGAGTCACAAATGGAAGCTTGAATCCATCCGGCGCAATGTTCGGAAGTCCATCCACGCAGTAGGTGCCAAAGTTATGATACTTCCTCTGTTCCCCATCCGTCACCACCGGCGAACCGGTGGCTTCGAAACGCTCGATCGTGTCTCGAATCGCTTCTTCAAAAAGCGAGTCCAGCGCCGGATCCATGCTGCCGCTTTTCTTGATCGCCTCGATCAGCGCGACCGGCCTGGGGATGCTGCCAATGGGTTCGGTGGGAATTGTCATTGGGAGCTGTGGAAGGTGAAAAAATGTTGGAGTGGTTAGGCCGATGAGTCAAGCATGGGGCCTTTCACATGGCCGATGATTCACCTCCAACTCCAGCGCCGCACCGCCGTCGTCCGCGTTATCGCGGAAAGCACCCGCGCCATTTCGACGAGAAGTATAAAGAGCGCGACCCGCAACGGTACGCCGAAGACGTGCGGAAAATCATCGCTTCGGGAAAAACGCCGGCCGGCACGCACCGCCCCGTCATGGTGGCGGAGATCCTCGAAGTCCTTTCGCCCCAGCCGGGCGAAATCGCGGTCGATTGCACCCTGGGCTACGGCGGACATGCGCAGGAAATTCTTCCGCGCCTTCAGCCGGGAGGAAAATTGCTCGGGCTGGATGCCGATCCCATCGAACTTCCAAAAGCCGAAGCACGCCTCCGGTCGTTAGGCTTCGATGAAGGAATGTTCATCGCGCATCGAAGTAACTTCGCCGGCCTCATCCAAATCCTTTCTTCGGCAGCGGCGGTCTCTGACCACCGAAACGCTGCCATCGGCGCCGATATCATCCTGGCCGATCTCGGTCTCTCTTCCATGCAGCTTGACGACCCGCAGCGCGGCTTTTCCATGAAGCACGAAGGACCCCTGGACCTGCGCATGAATCCTCTGCGCGGCCAGCCGGCCTCCATCCTGTTGCAAAAAATCCATCCCGATGCGTTTGCTTCCCTGCTCGCGGAAAACGCCGATGAACCGCACGCCACTGCGCTCGCTTCCGCCCTCGCCGGGAAAACGTTCCCCACGACCGCGTCGCTGTCCGCCGCCATTCGCGTGGCCTTGCCTCGCCTGGAGAAGGAGGCCTCCGATCTTTCCATCCGTCGTGTTTTTCAAGCGTTGCGCATCGCGGTGAACGACGAGTTCTCTGCTCTTGATACTTTCCTGCGCAACCTGCCTGCTTGTCTCAATTCTGGCGGCCGCGTCGCAATCCTCACCTTCCATTCCGGTGAAGACCGCCGCGTGAAAAAATCTTTTGAAGCTGGACTGCGAGAAAATTTGTATGCCGAAATTGCCCCGGAAGTCATCCGGCCCGGCGTCTCGGAACGAAATTCAAATCCGCGTTCTGCCTCCGCCAAACTTCGCTGGGCGCGACGATCGGCCTAGGTCTCGCGAACCAGCGGCGGCCTTAGCGCGATCTTCCCCATGCGCGGCGTGCCGACGGAGGCGCCTCGCGGCGTTGCCCACCGTGACGCCGAAGCGCATCACCACTTCCCCGAGCAGAATTGCCCGGCAATCGCGGCTCCACTTTCCGTGGCTCGGAGCGCCGTTCTCCCCGGCCCCGCTCCTCGCGTGGCGGCGCGGCCGCATTGTAATCGAATCCTTCGGCGCGTTTGCGCACGATGCCGCGCCCGATAAAACGCTCGAGCGAACGCAGCGCGCCCTGATCCTCCGAGGTAACGAAACTGATCGCATCGCCGATCGCATGCGCGCGCCCGGTTCGCCCGATTCGATGGACATAATCTTCGGAGTGCATCGGAAAATCGTAGTTCACCACATGCGAAATTCCGTCCACGTCGATCCCGCGCGCCGCGATGTCGGTCGCCACCAGCACTCGCACGACGCCCGATTTGAAATCCTTCAGCGCACGAAGCCGTTGGTTCTGCGAGCGATTCGAATGGATCGTCCCCGTCTTGATTCCACTGCTCTCGAGCCGCCGCGCAATGCGATCGGCCCCGTGCTTCGTGCGCGTAAAAACAAGGACGGTATCGAATTGCGGATCCGCCAGCAAATGCAGCAGGAGCGCAGGCTTCAAATGCGCCCGCACTTCGTAGACCAGCTGCGTCACTGTGTCCGCCGGGTTGGCGCGCCGGCCGATCTCGATAATTTTCGGCGAGTGCTGGAATTCGTGGGTCAACTTTTCGATTTCCCGCGAGAGCGAGGCGGAGAACATCAGCGTCTGGCGCCGCCTCGGCAACGCTCTCACGATTTGCCGGATTGGAGGAAGGAAACCCATGTCCAGCATCCGGTCCGCTTCGTCGAGCACGAGAAATTCGATGCCAGAGAAATTGCCGACACGTTGTCCCATCAAATCGATTAACCGGCCCGGCGTCGCCACCACCAGATCCACGCCGGAACGCAACGCCTCGATCTGCGGGCGTTCGCTCACGCCGCCGAAAACCGTCGCCATGCGTAAGGGAAGATGTCTTGCATAAGCGCGCACGTTCTCCTCGATTTGCACCACGAGCTCACGCGTCGGCGCCACGACCAGCGCGCGGGTGCCGCGCTTTCGCTCATCACTCATGGAAGCAGCGAGCTTCGTCAGGATTGGCAGCACGAACGCCGCGGTTTTTCCCGTGCCTGTCTGCGCGATGCCGATGAGATCGTGTCCGTCGAGGATGTGCGGGATCGCCGCTGCCTGGATGGGAGTCGGCTCGGTATAGCCGGCTTCCTGCACGGCTTTGAGAACTTGCGGAGAAAGATGGAGAGCGCGAAATGGCATGAGCCGGGGACTATCGCTCCTTCGGGCTGGAGCGCATCTCTTATCTCAGGTCCGATGGCGGCCTGCCGCTAAGGCTATGCAATGTTACACCGGTCCCTTTAACTGCTCGCACTTTGCTTCATAGGTCTCGATCAGTGCGGCGATCTTCGTGTGAAAGGAATCCTGCGCGCCATACAAAGCGCCGATTGGTTCCGAAAATTCGTTCTGCTTCAATTCTTCTTCTATGGTCAGGGTCAATTGCGCGAGGGTCTCGATGTTTCCGCGCGAATGGAATTCCATCTCCTTGAGCTTGGAGAGAATCGCGACCGACTTCTCCAGATCGCTCGGCCCTTGTTCGGCTTTGGGAGTTTCCGGCGCCGGCGCGGTTACGGCCGGCTCTTTATCTTTCTCGCCTGCCTTCCCTTTCTTGCCTCGCGAAGCACGTTTGGAAGCCGGAGCCGCCTCCGCGCTTTGATGATGCTTCTCCTGCGTGACCTTCTTGTCGTGCGCGACGTTTCGTGGATCTGACATCCTGAACCTTACACCTTTTCGCTCGTATCCGCATTGCCCAAAGCCAATCGTCGCGCTTATCCTCGGGCTCGTAATCGTCCCGGCTTCGTTCTTCAATCGCTCAATGAAAATTCGTTTCTTCTTCTTGGCGGCGCTCAGTCTCTTCTCCATCTTCCCCTCACCCATGCGCGCCAATCCCACACCCGCCGAGCGCGTCGCGGAAATCCAGACAGCGTTGCGAGCCGCCAGGCTTGATGGATGGCTCTTCTACGATTTCCGCGGAAGCGATCCGCTCGCGCCTCGTATTCTCATGCTCGGCGAGCATGCTTCGGGAACGCGCCGCTGGTTCTACTACATTCCTGCGTCGGGCCAGCCGACGAAAATCGTGCACTCAATCGAACGCTATAAGCTCGATACCTTGCCGGGCAGGCGCCTCATCTATCGTGGCTGGCAGGAACAGCACTCTCACCTCCGCGAAACTCTCTCTTCCGTCGCGGCAGACGTGTCGCCTGCATCCGCGGCGGAGAGACCGGCCCGAAAGCCAGCCCACATTGCCATGCAATATTCGCCCATGAACGACATCCCCTACATGTCGCGAGTCGACGCCGGCACGATCGAACTCGTTCGTTCCTTTGGCAGCGAACCCGTCACCAGTGCCGAGTTAGTCCAGCAGTTCGAAGCCGTTTGGACACCGGCGCAAAAGCAGTCGCATATCGAGGCCTCCGATAAGACTCACCGCATCATCCTGGAAGCTTTCGCTGAAATCGCGCGACGCATCCGCGCCGAGGAGCCCGTGACCGAATACGACATCCAGCAACTCATCGCGCGGCGCTGGGACGAAGAAGGCATGCTCCCTGAGCAGGGCATTGTGGCCGTCAACGCCAACGCCGCCAATCCGCATTACGCTCCCACCCGCGAAGTCACGCAGCCCATTAAACGCGGCGACTTCGTCCTGCTCGACGTGGCCTCCAAGCTGAAGAAACCCGGCGCCGTCTTTACCGATCAGACCTGGACCGGTTACGTCGGCGAGACGGTGCCTGACGAGTTCACTCGCATCTTTAACATTGTGCGGGAAGCGCGCGATTCCGCCGTCGAGTTCGTCCGCAAAAATGTGCGCGCAGGGAAATCGATTCGCGGCGCGGAGATCGACGACGTCTCTCGCGGAGTTATCCAGCGCGCCGGTTACGGCGAGCAATTTACCCATCGCACCGGGCACTCGATCGGCGAAGAAGTCCATGGCAATGGCGTCAACATAGATAACTTCGAAACGCGCGACTCGCGCCGCCTCATTCCCGGCATCGCTTTCTCGATCGAGCCGGGCATCTACCTCGAGGGTAAGTTTGGCGTCCGTTCCGAGATCGATGTCTACGTCGCGGAGAAAGATATCGAAGTAACTGGTCAACCCATTCAGACTGAGATAATCCCCATTTTGAAACCACAATAACCTATGGCGCACTTCCGAGACCTTTTAGTTCGCTGGCACCTTCTGCCACACAACCAGCATGTCCGCGTCCCTCCCACGCCCAGCCGGCATCTGGGCCGTCTTACGTTCATCGCCTTTATCCTTACCTTCATCGGCTCCCGGGCAATCGTGATCCTGATCATGACCCGTCGCATGCCCAACCTCTTCTTCCACGCCGGCGGCACTCATGTGCATCACCTTAACTACGGGATCTTTCTTCTTTCCACCGTGGCCGCAGTTTTACTCTTCGCCTCCTTGAACCTGAGGCATAAGGGAATCTGCGCGCTGCTTTATGGCTTCGCCATGGGCCTGACCTTCGACGAGTTCGGGATGTGGTTGAACCTCGGCGGAAGCTACTGGCAGCGCGCCAGCTTCGATGGTGTTATCGTGGTGCTGACGGTCTTCGCCTTGATCGCGTTCTTTCCCCGGTGGGAACGGCTGCGCTCCCATCACTACGGCACGGCGGTCTTGATTCTTGTTCTGGTAGGGTCGTTCTACTTCCTGCTTTACAAGTCCTTCCATCACGTCAACGACAAGTATGCGCCAGTCCTGATGGAAATCGAGGAAAGCGGACCGCGCTAGCTATAGCTGCTGGTCGCCTTACGGCCTTCGCTCCTTCGCCAGCAGCCCTGCGCCACGCCTTCGCCGTTATCGTAACAAAGACCGAGTTTAACCTGGGAACTGGCGTCACCCCCTTCTGCCCTCGCCCTAAGACCTTTAAGTTGTTTCACATCAGGCCAGGCCTTTTTGCGCGGCCGCCTGAAAAACGGGGGCACTCAACAGCAAGAGCAGCGTGAACACAAACCGGTTCGCTTTCATATCACCAGGATAGTTGGTCACAGAAATGAAGGAAGCCAGTCGATTAGTCTTCCTTCCTCTGTGTCCCTGACGCTGTTTAACAAAGCCACCTATCCTTCGTACCAAAGCTTGCCCCCGAAGATGGGTCCCCTCGTTGCGCCCCCTCGTTCCCAAGTCGCCCCCTCGTTCCCAAGTTGTACTTGGGAACGCGCTTGTCTCCGAAGCTATGCTTCGCCGCACAAAGCTACGCGCACTTTCCTGCTCGCCCCCTCCTATAACACACCTACCGCCCGCGAAATCAGCAGCACGACGATCGTGAGCGAAATCAATACCTGCGTCATCGCGAGAAACTTTGCCCAGTGACTCAGGAGTGGCGCGTCCGTCGGGCCAAAGGTGGAACTGGTAGTAAAGGCGACAAAGAGATAGTCCACAAACCCCGGACGCCATCCATTAACGCCAAATCTCTCCCGCTCAATCTTCTCGATCTGCATCTGCGGAAAAACGAAGCTGCGACTGCCGAACTCGCCTCGCTTCTCACGTTCCCTCGGACCACCGCCATCCAGCCGCCAATACCAAAGCGCGAATACCAGGACGTTCGTTACCCACAATGCGCCACCCGAGCAGAGCAGGGCCCGCGCCGGCTCCTTCTTGTCGGGAAGAGTAAGGACAAGCAGGACCACCGAAGCAATGAGGCCGAAGGTAATGATCGCGCCAATCACGATACCCAGGACGTGGTTGAGCGAGTGGCGTCCCGTCCGGTGCGCGAACACAGTCGGGACCAGCAGCACCACGACCAGCATCGGCAGCAGCCATGCAGGCCCGACGATCAACTCTTTCGGCAGCGCCAGATAAATGCCCGTGACTGCAAGGAGCGCGAGTATCACCTGCCAGCGTGGCTCCGGTCGGTCGATCTGACTCATAGTCATGGCATTCTCTATCGCAAATTCGCGAGGCGCGCGAGTCTGGAGATGATCGGGTGCGGAGCCCACTCAGCGCGCTCCGGGGGTGTAGGAATTCTCCCACTATGCGTAAGCGAATGGATCACTCATTATGCGCGTAGTTAAGGAGACGTCATGAACGATTGGCTCAAACAATTCCCCGCGCTGGCAGCCCTCAGATTTCTTGGATGTGTCGTGTTGGCTGCCCTTCTTGCCGGCATCGGCGGTTATGAGGTGTGGCAACACTGGGACGCTATCAGCACATTCCTCCTCGCCAATCCTCTAGCCGTCATTGCCTCTTTGGCTCTTGCCACTGCCGCCCTCTGGCGGATTTACGCGGGCCGGATGAGTGAGTGGAAAGCGGAAGAGCGCGACGTAATGCTCATAGGTCTAATTTTGGGATTCGCCGCCGCGGCGGGGATTTTTCTCGTCGCCGCTCTCCAGCCGTTGGCGGCGCCAGCCGCCCGTGCGTCCGCGGCACGGGTGGCCACGCTTTGGGCGGCTGCTTATTGCGCCGTCGGATTTCTCGGTGGGTTCCTTTTCGGCATTCCGAGAACATTGCAAAGGGATGACGTCACAGATTCCACCGACCCTTACAAGCAGCGTGTAAATACGAATCTTGAGCAAATCTCAGACTGGCTCACCAAGATCATCGTGGGACTCGGTCTCGTGCAATTGCGTCAGGTGCCCTCATACCTCGGCCGCGCCGCGGAATGGATGGCTCAGAGTTTTAGTCCCGCGCCCGGCGCGCAACTCGCCCAGGTGGCCTCCGTCTCCAACAGTATCATCGTTCTTTATTCGATCGTTGGCTTTCTCGCGGGCTATCTCATCACCCGCCTTTATCTTTCGGGCGCTTTTCGCCGGGCCGATCAGGCTGGGACCGACTCGAGCGTGCGAGCCGCCGGCGGAAAATCGGATACCGGCGTCAGCAAAGATGATACGGCCACACGACTGCGGGCGTATTGGAAACCGGACGGGCAAACGATAAAGCCGGAAAATGAAAAAGCCATCCTTGCGTGGATGCACAAGAACGGCTTAATTGGTGCCAGCAAGCAAGTGCTCTTACCAAATTTCATTAACCTGCCAGACTTTGCGGCAGAACGCGAGAAGGCTGTCAAAGACCTGAACATTAACTAAAGCGATATGGAACCAATCAAAGTAAAAATCGCTGAAATCACCAACATTGAGCCTTCCGACGTGGAAAAGGCTGCCCAGGATTACCGGGACGTGGATGCGGACGTGCAAATCACGCCCCAGCCCGACGGCAAGATGAAGCTGGAAGCCTGGGTCAAGCAAGGCGCCTTATATCCCGCGTCCGGAAATTACATGCGCTAGGTCCGATCGAATGCGGGCGGCGGCGGAATCCGTCTTCCTGCCCGTTAAGACAGATCGAACGCAAAAGGCGGCGGCCGGCCGCACCGCTGTCCCGTCGTGCAAAGGATCCCGGAACGTTCTGTCGTTCCACCCTGTTCGCTCCTCAAAAAATCCCCGCTTCCCTCGAAGCTAGGGCGATCCGCCTACGCTAGCATTGACACACAGGCTGGATCACTCGTATGCCTCGCTCATGCAGACGAGACTCCGCCGCTTTGTCCTTGCAGTTCTTTGTTGCTCTTTCCTCGCGAGCGCCGCCTTCGCCCAGCAAAAGATTCGCGTGATAACCAAGCCGGTTCAGCCATTCTCCTTCACCGAGAACGGGAAGCTGGTCGGCTTTAGTATCGACCTTTGGGAAGCCGTGGCGAAGGAAGCCGGCTTTCAATTCGAGATCCGCAGCGTCGACACCGTTCCGCAGATGCTCGA
>JBEEHO010000381.1:0-13467 GCA_041167425.1 Verrucomicrobiota bacterium
AATTACCGCATCGCCCTCGAAGTCCTCGCGAAACCCGACTCCCACGAGCATTTCCTCGACACCGTCCCCGAGCTCCCGTGGGAAAAAGTCGGCGGGCAGGACGAAGCCCTCGCCGCCATCCGCGACGCGATCGAGCTGCCGCTGCTGCATCCCGAGCTGTTCGCGAGGTTCCATCATTCCACGCCGAAGGGCTTTCTCCTCTACGGCCCGCCGGGTTGCGGCAAGACGCTCATCGGCAAAGCCACGGCTTACAACCTGACCAAACAACTCCGGGAAAAAACAGGCGACGAGATGAAGGAATATTTCATGCACGTCAAAGGCCCGGAAATCCTGAACATGTGGGTAGGCGAATCGGAGCGGATCGTGCGCGAAATTTTCGCGACCGCGCGCGAGAAACGGCGCGAAGGTTTCCTGCCTTTTCTCTTTATCGACGAAGCGGAAAGCATTCTGGGCACACGCCGCGCCTCCCGTTATTCGAACATTCTTTCCACGCTCGTGCCGATGTTTTGCTCGGAAATGGACGGAATCGATTCCCTCCACGATGTCGTCATCATTCTCGCTTCGAACCGCGCGGACCTGATCGACCCGGCCATTCTTCGTCCTGGCCGGATCGATCGAAAGATCAAAGTGAACCGGCCGAACAAAGAAGGCGCACGCGAGATTTATCGAATTTATCTCACGAACGATCTGCCTTACGACGGCGCCCTGGCCAAGGAAGCCGGCAACATCGGGGCGGCGATCGATCGGCTGGTCGAGCGCATTCTGGAAATGCAATTCGCGCGACGCGATGAAAACAAATTTCTCGAGATCACCTTGCGGAGCGGCCGGAAGGAAATTCTGTATCGGAGCGATCTTCTGAGCGGCGCCATCATCGCGTCAATCGTCGAGCGCGCGAAAGGAATGGCGATCAAGCGGGCCATTGCCACGCAGGAAGATCAGGGGATCAGCGAGAGCGACTTGCAGCTTTCGTTCGTCGCCGAATTCACGGAGAACGACATTTTTCCGCCAGCCGATATGACCGAAGACTGGTTTAAGCTGATCGATTACGATCCGGAGAACGTCGTGAAACTTTCCCCGGTGCGGCGGGATGAACAATCGAGATTGCCCGCCCGCGGCGGGGTGATTTAGCTGTCGAGGCGCTTGAGCCAAGCGCCTAATCAAATCGACAGACGCTTGACCCAAGGGCCTCTCCATTTGGAAATCGCTTCCGCTTTCGGCGGTGCGTCGGTTAACATCACCGCCATGAGAATGATTATCGCGTTGGGGTTCTGCGCAGCCGCGCCGTTATTCGCTCAACCAACGCCGGAATCAAGAAGCGATGTTTCAAACAAGGCGCTGATCACAAAGGCAACGCCATCCGTTAAGCCGGTCTCGGGGAGGACCGGCTCAGCCGACATCGCCGTCCTCCGCAAGATGGCCGACGATTTTTACGCGTGGCGGAATGAAAATTATCCGGTCGGCAGCAGCGACGCCGGCCTTCATACCTGGGATAATCGGCTGACTGATTACTCCGCGGAAAAAATAGCGGAACGCGATCAGCGTGTTCGAAAGTTGCTCGGCCAGGTCCGCGCCATGGCCGCGTCGAACTGGCCCAAGGACGATCGAATCGATTGGATGCTTTTTCGTTCGCAGCTGGAGGGCGCCGATTTCAATAGCCGCGTGCTGCAATCGGAAAAGACAGACCCGCAGCTCTACGTCGGCGAATGCAGCAACGGGATTTTTTCTCTCCTGAAGAAGGAATACGACACGCCGCGGACCCGCGCTCTGGCCGCGACGGCGCGTCTCCGGCAAATGCCGGCGATGCTCGCCCAAGGCGAACGCAATTTACAAAAGCCGGTGAAACTTTTTGCGCAGCTCGCCATTGCCTCCGCGCGCGCCATCGATCCTCTCTTCAACGACAGCCTGATGATGCTCGCGCGCGACCTCGCGCCTAACGAACGCGACGAGCTGGTGAAAACGCGCGATGCCGCGCTGGCGGCAATCCACGGTTTTGCCGACCGCCTGGAGAAAAGGCTGCCGTCGATGGTGGCCTTCGCGCCGATGGGCCCGGCGAACTACAATTACTATCTCAAGCACGTGCTTCTGCTGCCGCTCGACGCGCCCCAAGTGGAGATGCTTGGTCGCGCGGAACTCGCTCGTTATCGCGCGCTCGAATCGCTGCTGCCCGATCCTTCCCTCGCCGATCCGAACCCGGCCCGAAGCAAGAATATCCCCCCGGACCAGGCGTCATTTCTCCAGGCGTATGAGAGCCGTGAGCAGGAGATGATCAATTTCCTGAAGGAACATCAGCTGGTCACCATTCCCGATTATCTTGGCCGCTTCGAGATTCGCCAGCTGCCCGAAGCGTTCAAGCCCACCAGTCCCGGCGGCTTCATGAATCCGCCTGGGGTTTACGACAAAGATCCGGCCGGCTTTTTTTTCATCCCGACCTACAACCCGCAGTCGAAGAACTTTTACATCCGCGCGGCGATCGAAGATCCGCGGCCGATCCTGGGGCATGAAGGCATCCCCGGCCATTTCATGCAGCTCTCGATCGCGAATCATCTCACGGATGAAATCCGCCGCCAGCACGGAGATGGCGTTTTCATCGAAGGGTGGGCGCTCTACGGAGAAGAGATGCTGATGCGCACCGGTCTGTATCCGGACAATTCCGCGGCGCAAGGCCAGATCCTGCGCCTGTCGCGTTACCGCTCCGCCCGGATCGGGGTGGATGTGAATCTGCACACCGGCAAATGGACGTTCGAACAGGCCGTCGCATATTTCATGGAAGCCGGTGGACTCGATCGCGAAGCGGCGGAAGGCGAAGCCGCGGGCGCGGCCTCCAGTCCAACCCAAAAAATCAGCTACATCGTGGGCAAATGGCAGATCATGAATCTCCTGGGACGTTATCGCGACAAAGCCGGCGCGAATTTCCGTCTCGGCCAATTCCACGACGATCTGATCAAGAACGGGAGCCTCCCGCTGTCGATCGTCGAATGGATCATGCTGGATGATCCGACGTCGGTGGATGACGTAATGCGGTAACCGCTAAACGTGTCATCCCGAGGCTGGCGAAGCGCGCCGAAGGACCTCACAACTGCAAATTGCGCGTCTTCAAACAGGATGCGTCACCTGACGGATACGCTTGTGGTAGCGCGGAAGCGGTGGAGCGCTTGCGAGGTCCCTCGCCGTCTGCGCGGCTCGGGATGACAACTGCGCTACAGTCGAGAGATGCGCACTAACTCTGTCCTCATCATTGGCGGTGGCCCCGCGGGATTGCGCGCGGCGGAAGTTGCGCGAGCGGCCGGCGCGGAGGTCGTCCTCTGCGATGCGCAACGTTCCGTCGGCCGGAAATTTCTCGTGGCCGGCCGCGGCGGACTCAATCTCACCCACGGCGAGCCCGCGGAAAATTTCCCGGCGCGCTACGTGGACGAGCCTGAACGCTGGCGCGATTTGCTGCGCGAATTTGGCCCAGACGAACTGCGCGCCTGGGCTGAGGCGCTCGACGTCGAGACCTATATCGGCACCAGCGGACGCGTCTTTCCGCGTGGACAAAAGGCCGCTGGACTTCTGCGCGCATGGCTGCGGCGACTTCGCAACAGCGGCGTGCAATTCCGCACTGGTTCGCGCTTCGCGCACCTTGCGCGGGAAAGCGAAAAGTGGCGCGCCGAATTCCAAAGTGCCGAGAATACGTTTTCGCTCACCGCGGACGCTATCGTTCTCGCGCTGGGCGGAGCTTCCTGGCCGGAAACCGGTTCCGATGGAACCTGGCCCGCGATTTTGGCCGCGCATGGAGTCGACCTTGCTCCGTGGCAACCGGCAAACTGCGGTTGGGAAGTCGAATGGCCCGCCGAACTGCTCGCGCGTGCGGAAGGGCTACCGCTAAAAAATCTCACGGTGCGGGCCAGAGATGAATCGGTCTCCGGTGAATTGCTCATCACTCGCCACGGCCTGGAGGGCGGCGCCATCTATCGCCTGGGACGCACGCTTCGCGCAATGACCGAGCCGCTGCTCACGATCGATTTCAAACCGCAGCTCACGCTCGAAGCGATGCGGGAAAGAGTGGTGAATCTGCCACAGCCGCACGATTGGTTTCGCGCCTGGAAACTCAATGCCGCGGTGATCGCGCTGCTTGAGACCTTTCCGCCTAACGAATCCAACCACCGGGATCGGCTCCTCGAGCGAGTAAAGAATTTCGCCGTGCCGCTCCGGGGACCGCGCCCGATCGCCGAGGCGATTTCATCCGCCGGCGGAGTTCGCTGGCGCGGCCTGGATGAGAACCTGATGGTGCGGAAGCTGCCCGGAATTTTCGTCGCCGGGGAGATGATCGATTGGGAAGCGCCAACTGGCGGCTACCTCCTCCAGGGCTGCTTCGCCACGGGCACCCGCGCGGGCCGCGCCGCCGCCGCACTTAACTCTGCCGGGGGCGATCAGATGACGCGAAGCTTATGAGCTCAACCCGAATCCAGCAGGCCCCGTCATCCGCCGAGGACAAAACTCGCCGCGGCGGTGCGATTTTCAACGCCCAGTTTTGGAAAAATTCTCTCCAGATATTTCCCGATTGTTCCGGTTTTCAAACTCAGGATGGCCGCGATCTGCGCATTCGTTTTTCCGCGGGCCACCCAGGAAAGCACTTCGATCTGCCGCTCGGTCAGTGCCCCGCAAGGGACTTTTGCCCGGACCTGCGGCTTCCTTTCCAGCAGCAGGCAAACCGAGTTTGCCTCGCGATAAAGTATTTGGATACAAAGCCGGCTTCCCGCCCGGTGCAGGATGAAACTCGACGGCAGGCCCCCGGAGATCCCGTCAGCGAGCCAACGGGTTAATCGCTCCGGGAGACGATCCGGGGTTGAAGCCGCCGTGGCGAAATCGTTCAACCAGAGACGGGCTCGCGCGGTGGCGAACTGAAGCCGGCCGCTGGGCGTTACCACAAGCAGCGCTTGCAGGGTCGCGGACGGGTCGAAGCCGTTTCGATCGATCGATGGATCCAGGGACATGGGGTCTAATAAGGAAATACGAGTTCTGCGGGTCGAAGTTGTCGAATTTCTCAAAAATCTTCGCTCCCGTGCTTCGGCATCCTGAAACCGGATCCCTGGCCTCGAACCGGAGGGGTGTAGGAATTCTCCTACTTTACGAATCCACGCTCCGACTGAAAGAATGCACCGGACGGGATCGGGAGAACCGATAGAAATCGGATCCCCGTCATTTCGCTCGCGATCACTACTAAAATGGCCCTCTACAAATATTCCCATTATCTGACCAACTCAGCCGATCCGAGGTTCGATCCCGCACTCGAGCCTGGGATGACGGTGCCGCACTGCGGAATTTATAAATGTCAGGGATGCGGCTGCGAGATCATCTCCAACACCGGCCATCCCCTGCCCCCGCAGAATCACCACCAGCATGCTCTCGACCAGGGCGCCATTGCCTGGCGACTGATCGTGGCCGCCGTCTGACGCTTAGTGTCGACCGGAGCGAGGTTTCGCCTGTCCCGAGTCGTGCAGTATGTTGAGGCGCGATGAGCGTGTTCGGAATCGAGACGGAATACGGGATCACCATTCAGGGAGCTGAATCGATCGATGTGGTGGCGGAATCGATCGAATTGGTCCGCTCCTACACCGAGCATGGCGCACACATGAAATGGGATTATGCGCTCGAAGATCCCCATCGAGATGCGCGCGGATTCCGGGCCACTGAACTACTGCAGGACACGGACGAATCGTCGTATTACGAGATCGATAAAAGCCGGCCGCTCAGTTTTGAAGAGATCAAGAGTGATCTGGTGCTGTCGAATGGCGCCCGTTTTTACAACGATCACGCTCACCCGGAATACTCGACTCCGGAATGCACCACGCTGCGGCAGCTGGTGGCGCACGAGAAAGCTGGAGAGCGGATTCTGGCGGAGTGCGCGCGCCGCCGAAACCTGAAGTTAGCCAAGAACGAGGAGGTGCGGCTCTACAAGAACAACACCGATTTTGTCGGCCATAGCTACGGGTGCCACGATAATTATCTGATGCGCCGGGACGTGCCATGGGATCGGCTGGTCGCTGGGGTGCTGCCTTTTTTGATCACCCGGCAAATCTTCGCTGGCGCCGGAAAAATGGGAATCGAAGCGGAGAGTGCCGCCGGTCAGCCCGGAGTATTTCAGATCTCACAACGCGCCGATTTTTTCAGCGTGCTGGTGAGCATCGATACGATGAACAAGCGCCCCCTGGTCAACACGCGCGATGAGCCGCATGCGGACGCGAATCTCTACCGCCGTTTTCATGTCATCATCGGCGATTCGAACATGAGTGAGTGGGCCACGGCGCTGAAAGCCGGAACGACCGCGCTCGTGCTCAGGCTGATCGAGCGCGGGGAAGCGCCCCAGATCGAAATCGCCCAGGCGATCAATGCCACGAAGTCCATCAGCCGCGATCAGAATTACGATTGGATTCTGGAGCTGAGTGATGGACGCAAGATTTCGGCAATCGACGTCCAGCGGCTTTACTTAAAAGCGGCCCAGAAAATCGCGTCTGACGATAGTGAGACGGTTTGGCTGCTGCGGGAATGGGAGGCGGTCCTGAACGATCTCGAGCGAGATGTCGCGTCAACGCGCGACCGAATTGATTGGGTGGCGAAAAAGTTTTTGCTCGGCGCGTTCCGGGAAGAGGAGAAACTTTCGTGGACCGATCCCTGGCTTCAAGCCATCGACCTCGAATATCACAATATTCTCCCGGACCAGGGTTTGTTTTACGAACTGCAGAGGCAGGGTTCGATGCGCAGCATCGTGAGCGAGGAGGAAATCAAGAGCGCGATTTTTACTCCACCGGAAACGACGCGCGCTTATTTTCGCGGCCGCTCTGTGGCGAGATTCAAGGACGCGATCACATCGATTCAATGGGATGAGATCGCATTCGCGAACGGCTCGCGATCGCATTTGATCGCCTTGCCGGAGCCAGCGGGGGACGCACGTCTTGACGCCTTGAATGCGCTCGTGCGCGATGAAACGGATTTCGGGGACTTTTTTCGCGAGCTGGCGCGTTACTAGTCTGTCATCCCGCGTCGCCTGAGACGACGAGGGACCTCAACATCTGTCAAAATAGCGCACACAGGTTTCCTGTGGCGTGAATCTCCGGAGGTCCCTCGTCGTTTTCGCGACTCGCGCTGACCACATCAGCGCGTTGGCAAAAATCGTGGAATCACTTCAACTCCACGTGATCAAACGCAATTCGTGCGTTTGCATCAGATGCGGATGGATTGGGACGACGCGCACGCTAAAGCCGTACGTTCCGCTGTCGGACGCCGGGACCAAACCCTGGTACATGTAATTCCCCTCACCTTCCGCCGGCGAGCTCCCGTCGAGAACGGTTACGATCGGGTTCCGGATGCCGCCATTGTCCGCTTCGCCGTGGTAAACCTCCACACGCACATGGTCCGGCGCGACGGCGCCAAGATGAACTTTCGCAGAGACCTGAAGTGCTTCGCCGACCTGAATATTCTGGCGATCGCTGTTGCCCACCTGAACGTCGACGATGCTAATTTGCGGCCAATCCTTCCGCATCTGGGCCTTCCACTTGCTTAGTTTGGTCGCGGCCGCGCAATCGTCGCGCGCAAATTCCTGATGGGCCTTCGCCGCCGGGGTGTAGAGACGCTCGGTGTATTCCTGCACCATGCGATGCGTGTTGAAAACCGGCGTGACGCTGCGGATCGATTCGCGCATCAATTGCAACCAGGCCAGCGGCAGTTTCCCATCGGGCTTCGCATAATAAAGCGGGATGATCTGGTTCTCGAGGATCTGGTAGAGACTGCCCGCGTCCACTTCGCTTTGGAAATCGACGGTGCCGCCCTTGATCTCCGCGCCAATGGCCCAGCCGTTGTTTCCATTGTAGCTCTCGCACCACCAGCCATCGAGCACGCTCAAATTCAATCCGCCATTGGGCGGCAGTTTCATTCCACTCGTGCCGCTCGCCTCCAGCGGCCGCAGCGGATTGTTCAACCAAAGATCGACTCCCTGGACCAGCCGGCGCGCGATGTAGGTGTCGTAATCTTCCACGAAGACCATCCGATTTTCGAAGCCCCGTTCGCGGCTGAATTTGTAAACCTGCTGGATCAGTGCTTTGCCGCCTTCATCCTGCGGATGCGATTTGCCGGCGAAGATGAATTGCACCGGCCTCGTGTCGTCGTTGAGCAGACGCTTCAGCCGCTCCTGGTCGCTGAATAACAGCGCGCCGCGTTTGTAGGTGGCGAAGCGCCGCGCGAAACCGATCGTCAAAATTTCCGGATCGAGAATGCGATTCACGCTCCGGATCGATTCCGGCGATTCGCCCGAGCGCTCCCGCGCCTTCCGGACGCGTTCGCGCACGAACTCGACCAGACGGAGTTTCAATTTCTGATGGGTTTCACAGAGCTGCGCGTCGGGGATATCGGTCACGCGCCGCCAGAAATCGGGATCGGTCAGATGTTCTTCCCAATCCCCGAGATACTTCTCATAGAAGGCGGAGAACTCAGGCGCCATCCAGGTCTTGGTGTGGACGCCGTTGGTGATGCTGGTGATCGGAACTTCATGGCCCGGCACACCGGCCCAGACATCTTTCCAAAGCGATCGGCTCACGTCGCCGTGCAATTTGCTCACACCGTTCGAGTGCCGGCTGACGCGCAGCGCGAGAACCGTCATGCTAAAAGCGTCCTGCGGATTCACACTCGTCTGACCCAGGCGGAAAAATTCCTCGAACGGGATCTGCAACTGCGCCGCAAACTCACCGAAATATTTTCGCATCATCTCCCGCGGAAAAGCGTCGTTACCCGCGGGAACAGGCGTGTGCGTCGTGAAGACATTGGCGGACGCGACGACTTGCAACGCGGAATAAAAATCGAGTTTCTTCTCCGCGACCTGCAGCCGAATGCGCTCGAGGGAAAGGAAGGCCGAATGACCTTCGTTCATGTGAAATACCTCCGCCTCAATCCCGAGCGCGCTCAGCACCTTTACTCCGCCGATGCCCAGAACGATCTCCTGCCGGATGCGCATTTCAAGGTCGCCGCCGTAAAGCTCGGCGGTGATCAGGCGATCTTCCGCTTTGTTCTCCGCGATGTCGGTATCGAGCAGGTAGAGGCTGACCCGGCCCACATGCAGCTCCCAAATTTTCGCAAAGACTTCTCGATCCAGCAGGCGGACAGAGACCAGCAGATTGCTGTCGCCGCTCCGTACTTCCTTGATGGGGAGGTGATGGAAATTCTGATTGAGACTGACGGCGTGCTGGATGCCGTCCTTGTCGATCTGCTGTTTGAAATAACCGTGCCGGTAGAGCAAACCGATCGCGACGAAATTCAGGTCCAGATCGCTGGCCGATTTGCAATGGTCTCCGGCGAGAATTCCGAGGCCGCCGGAATAATTCGGGATCGATTCATGAAACCCAAATTCGGCGGAGAAATAGGCGACCGGTTTTTTGATCGCGCTGCCCTTCCCGGTTTTGCCGTAGGTATCTTTGCGCTCGAGATAATGGCGGAAAGCGTCGTGCACTTCCTTGAGCTCGCGGAGAAAGTTTTTGTCCTGCGAGACCTCGACCAGGCGGGCCTGGCGGGAGAGCTGGAGCATGCGGACGGGATTGTGATTGGTGCGGTCCCAGAGCTCCGGGTCGAGATGGCGAAAAAGACGGCGCGCCGAGGGTTCCCAGGTCCACCACAAATTGAAAACCATCTCGCGCAACGGCTCGAGGGCCGCCGGCAGCGTGGGGATCACATTATACGTGTGGTAGGTCGGCATGGAGCGGGTGCGGCCTCAATAGAAACGAAGCGGTGAATCTGGCAGGAAAAACTTTAGCATCAAGCGTTCCATCGTGTCCTGGCAACGGTGCGCTCTCTTGCCGGAACGTATTCCCGTTACTTGCATTCCCCGGCCTGAGGGCAGGCCGGCTCCATGGCATTATCCTGCGCGGAGTGATCGAGGCGCGAGAATTAACCCCAGTGCGAAGCCGGTCAGCAGCCCGCTCATGTGCGCGCCCATGCTGATCTGCGGCGTGGAGAGATCGAACGCCGTCTGGATCGCGACGATCACGAGAATATTTTTCAAGCGACGCCCGGCCAGAGGCGCGTTTCGATGGCGCAAAAGCATACCCGCCCACACTCCCACCAGCCCCATGACGCAACCGGAGGCTCCCACCAATTGCTCGGCGCTGTTCCAGCCAATCATCCGCAAAAAAAGGACGCCGGCCCCCGAACCCAGTCCGGAAAAAAGGTAGCAAATTCCGAAACGAACCGGGCCGATCACTTCCTCCAATCCCGGACCGATGATGTAGAGCGCATACAAATTGAAAACGAGATGGAGCGGGCCGTAATGCAGAAACAGTGAAGCGAGCAGACGCCAGTATTCTCCTCCAAATCGCACGGCCGAGAACTCGAGAGCGCCCAGCCGATGCAAAGTTAACGGATTGGTCGAGCCGCCCAGCGTTAACTCTGCCAGGAACATCGCGATATTTAGCGCGATCAGAATCAGCACGACTGGAGTGGGTCGCCTGGTGCGCGAAGGGAAAACGCGCGTGTTAGGATGATCGCGTTGCTCGATGCGGCGCAGCAGCGCATCGGTGACGGGGGAGAGTGGCGCCGGCGCCATGTTGTTGATGCATTCAAGACGATGCGCGGCTTCGGCGCGGATCAACGCGTCGTCTGACGTGGCGCGGAGCTTTTCCAATCGCGCGCGGCCGGCCTCCACCCGATCCGCCGCCAACTCGCCGGTCCCGATCCAAAATTCCTTCGTCTCGCGCGAAAGCTTGCGCAGCCTGGTTTCGAAAAGATTCGAGAGCGCCTGGAGGCGGCCGCCAAAAGCCAGCACCGGCAGCAGGCTGATATCGTAAAGCCAGGGATTTTGCGGCTCGCCTTTCATGATGCTGGCGTTCGTGGTGAATGCCAGGAGCATTTCGTCGCGCGCACCTGTTTCTCCCAGCGCGCGCAGATAAAGCGGCTGCAACGCGAAGTCGGTTTGCCCGATTCCAGGAGGCAGTTCGTCGCGGAGCCACCTGAGCAGGCCATTCCAATCGCCGCGGAATCGAAACGATTGCGCGATTGCCTGGCGGCCGACGTGGGTGTGGATGTTCCGCAATGGCGCGAGCCGTGCGAGCGCGGCAGCGAAATCGCCTCGTTGCGCCACCTCGAGCGCCCGCAATAAATCGGATTGCTCGAGCAAGCTGCCCGCGGGATGGAGGAAACGAAGCACACGCGCGATTCGCCCAGCCGCGGCGTAGCGTTGCTGTGCCACCAGTTCCGCAGCCTTTCGTAATCCGACCGAGGGCAAAAGCAGGAGTGCAAGCCAGGCGCCTCCCCCGAGAAATCCGGCCAGGTCCGGCTGGACGATCCAGGCGATTCCCGTGACCAGCAGCACCGCCATGGCCGCAATCCGCCAGCCGCGATTCAATCCACCGCGTCTCCAGGTTTGGGAGAGCAAAACCAGCGGCGAAACGCAGGCGATAAAAAGAAGGATGTGGTTGAGGTCGAGCATCTCGTTCACCTTGAAGTTGAACGCCGGTTCGCGAAACCTCCAGAGTCGAACGTTGGACGTTGGCTGTTCAAATTTCGAAGACAAGAAATTTCACCACCGACGCAGGGATAGATCGATGCGCCGGCCTGGTCTTATTGGGCGCTCCCGGCGTTGGGTCGCCTGGAATGGTTCCAGGCGGGATCGGCGCGCCGCCACCGGCGCGAAGACGTCTTTTCCTCCTACTCGTGCTCCTGCTCGTGATCGATCCTTCTCTTCTTTCCAGCACGAGCAGCAGAAGCTGATAGATTAACCTTGCCTCCGGAGGAATGTTGCTTACATCTTCCAGTCGGCTTACGGAAAAGCGCAGGCCGATCATCGCGATGTCCGCAGCCGCGTTGAGGCAGAAGTGTTTCGAGCGTCAGGAATGGCCCCCGGAAGAATGCGGTGAAATAAATACGGCGCCACGGTTCACTTCCCGTTTCGCCGGCCAGGAGCTTTGATTTAATCTGCAACCACAAATTCGTGTAAACGGTCGGATTCGCGCCCGAGAAGTCCGGGTCATCCTCGCATCCAACAGCGAACAACTCGGCGTCATGAAGCTTTCTGACGCCTTGCGCAAAGCTCAAAGTCTCGGCCTCGATTTGGTCGAGGTCGCGCCCACGGCCAACCCGCCGGTGTGCAAGATCGTCGATTTCGGAAAGTTCCGTTACGACATCTCGAAGCAGGAGAAAGAAAAGAAAACTTCGGGAACCAAGCTGAAGGAAATCAAGTTCCGGGTGAACATCGACGATCACGATTACCTGACCAAAATCCGGCATGGCGAAGCGTTTCTCGACAAGGGGAACAAGGTGCGAGTGCAGCTGCAATTCCGCGGCCGCGAGATGGCCCATCAGGAATTCGGCATGCAGCTGATGATCAAAGTGCGCGACGATCTCGCGGGAATGTCCCAGGTCGAGATGGAACCGAAGATCGCGGGGCGCAATGTCACGATGACCCTGTCGCCTCTGCCGGCTGCGCGCAGAAAACGCCGCTTTTCCGTCCAGGCCGACGACGTGGAAGAAGAAGCGGCGGAGAAGAGCGCCGCCACGGCCGGCGATTAGCCTGTAGCAGGACCCGCGGCGACAGGCTGCTGGAGCCAATTCGCTGTGCGAAGCGGAGGCCGAGGACCGATATCCCGCGAACTCTCGCCGCCCACAGGCGGCGGCTACAAATTTGCCGCGGGTGGCGGTGGCGTTGGCGACAGTTCGGGAATGAGTTCGTTCACTCGCGTGATTTGAACCGCGCGCCCGTTCGCCTCATCGATCGAAATCAGCACGCCGCATAAGCGCACGTCGCCCCGCGCGACAGGAAAAAGCGCGGGCAGATTTGAGACAAAGCGATTCACGATCGGATCGATCGCGCGACCGAGGATGGAACGGGCGGGACCGCACATTCCGGCATCGCAGAGAAAGGCTGTGCCTCCAGGAAAAATCTGTTCGTCGGAAGTCTGGACATGCGTGTGCGTGCCGATGACCGCCGAAACTTTTCCATCGAGAAAACGTCCGAGCGCGATTTTCTCGCTTGTCGTCTCAGCGTGCGCATCGACAAAAATGACAGATGTTTGCTGCCGCATTTGTTCCACCGCAAGCTCGACCGCACGAAAAGGATTCTCGAGGATCGGCTGCATGAACGTCCTCCCCTGCACGTTGATTACGCCCACCGGCCCCTTCGCTGTTTCAAGCACGATGGAGCCGGCGCCCGGTGCCCCGTCGGGATAATTAACCGGGCGCAACAAACGCGGCTCCGTCTCGATAAAAGGGATGATCTCCTTTTGGTCCCAAATATGGTCGCCGGTCGTTATCACTGACGCTCCGGCCCGCAGAAGGTCGATGGTAATTTTCGGCGTGATCCCACGGCCACCCGCGGCGTTCTCGCCATTGACGATGATAAAATCGAGCGCGTGTAATTCCTTTAGCCGCGGCAAGTGCGCGATCACGGCGCTGCGGCCGGGCTCGCCCACAATGTCGCCAAGAAAAAGAATCGTCAGCATCCGGCGAGCATCG
>JBEEHO010000382.1:0-3967 GCA_041167425.1 Verrucomicrobiota bacterium
GACTTGGAGTTGTGTTTTCATAAGGAGCGAGGCTGAATTAATCGGTTTACTTGGATGAGGTAGAAGCGACAAATCATAAGGCCAGAGCCGGAGCGGGAAGTTGCCCTTCTATCCAACGATTCTTTGCACCCCAGATTAAAAGCCAAAGCACTATCGGCCATTCCCCGAGCTCAAGAACCATCGCGAATTGGGAAACAAGGTGCCCATAGTGGGGTAGACACAGTGAGGTAAACGAATGCGTGATGTAAGCAAAACCGGCAATGAACAGCAAACAACCAGGTTTCATTCTCACTCCACAGTTACTACGACTTTGCCACGAGCGTGGCCGGTTTCCAGATAGCGGATGGAGTCAGGGACCTCGCTCAACGGGTAGGTTCTGTCGATGACTGGTGTCACCTTTCCGGCGCGCATGAGATCGCCTAGGATGGTCAGATCCTCTTTGTTCAGTTTCGCCATCAACATGACGAACCTCTGGTCAATGAACCGCGACAACAGAGCGACTTTTAGATTCCCAGCCAAACGTCCCCACGTTTCCGGGTGTTGTCCTGATCCTCCGATCCCGGCCAGAACACAGATGCCATTTGGATTCAAGATCCGCTGACGTTCTGAGCGCGAATGGTTCCCGACAAGGTCAAAGATCAGGTCATAGCGTTGACTAGCCGTGGTGAAATCTTCTTTCGTGTAATCGATCACGTGATCCGCACCGATTGAGCGAACCAGGTCGAGATTTCTCGTGCTACATACGCCGGTCACTTCGGTCCCGAACGACTTCGCGATCTGCACCGCGAAGGTGCCCACGCCACCCGAAGCCCCATTAACAAGGACCTTCTGGCCAGGCCTAATCTTTCCCTTATCGCGAAGACCTTGCAAAGCGGTGACAGCCGCCACGGGAACAGCGGCCGCTTGCTCAAACGTCATGTTCGCGGGTTTGAGGGTAACCGCGCGATCGGGCAGGACACACACATATTCGGCCAGGGCCCCGCTTGTTCCGCCGAACACTTGGTCGCCAGGTTTGAACTGCGTTACGTTTTTGCCAACCGCTTCAACTGTCCCCGCATAGTCGACACCTAGCCGGATGTCTTTCGGTTTGCGCATTCCCAAGACCGGACGCACGAACCACGGGCCGCGAATGGTGAGGTCCAGCGGATTGAGGGAGGCCGCCCGAACTCTGACCAGGATCTGGTTCCCTGTCGGAGTCGGCTTCTCCACATCTACCAGCTTAAGAACTTCGGGTCCCCCATACTCGCAATGAACGATAGCTTTCATAGGATTAGCCGGAGCACCGGTGTTGCGATCACAGTCGTTAGTCGACCTCCAGTAGGCGATGAGCCCCACCAGGAAGGCCAATACCAAGATGAGCACAATCGCGCGTACGCTCCACATTAGAACACGCTTTAGCTTCATAACTTAACAAGAAGGAAGAAGTGGATGACAAACATCACAAGGTGGATCGCGGACTATCTCGCGGGTCGCTGCATCGCCTGGGTTAAAGTCTTTTGGGAGTTGGCTGCGTAACAACGCACGCTCGCGATGAGCGACCTCCAAAATTGTCATCACGCCCGCCAGCAGAATTCCGAGAACGGTTGGCGGACCATGAATATCGCGCCAGAAACACAAAGCGACCGCACCGGCAATACCACACAGGGCAAAGAGCTGCGCCGACCCTGATAGCTCTCGACGATGCAAAACGGCGAAGGCGAACAATCCTCCTATCACTCCGGCGATGCCCAGCGATGACCCGGCCGCGTTCGGGCTCCACCAGTAACCGAAAATCTGGCCGACTACTCCGGGAATAAAATAGAGGGCCCACAACTTTTTCCCATAAAGTCTTTCCGCCACCGGGAAAAATAGGATCGCCGCAACGCCATTGACGCAAGCATGCCACCAGCCGTAGGCATGCACGAAGAGCGGCGTCACCATTCGCCACCACTCTCCCGCCAGTAACGCCTCTCGATTGCGTCGAAGCGCGGTGAGAACTTCAGGAAAAACAAACTGCAGACCGGTAACCAAAGCAGTGCCTCCGATAATAACCAGGGTGATGACAGGCACCCGCCTCGTCTGGCCGCGAGAGAACCGATACAACTGAAGCGCGCAACCCAAGGAACCGATGGCCAGCACGAGAGTGCCCAGCAGCCTGCGAATGATCTCGATTTTTTCGAACACTTTTCTAAGCTTCCATGTTCGGTTTGTTAGACTACTGGGACTGGCTCCGTCGCAGGCTCCACAGTCCGCGCACCGAGAGGATGACGGAGAAGAGCGCGGTCACGCCGAGCGCGAGGAGCGTCCAGATGAAGAAGAACCCCCCGCTGCGGGTGGTCCCGAAGCCGATCCCTACCCCTCTCATGTGGAGGACGGGGACGCCCAGCAACAGGAGCGACGCGACGAGGATGATGACATACCCCGATCGCCGTTCGGCGAGCAGGAGCGTTCCGTACAGCCAGACGACGCAGATGACGACCGCAAAGAGGTTCGGAAGCCCTCCCGGTGACATCCCGCGAGCGATGTCGTCCGCCAGGTGAAACGTGCCGAACAGGATCGAGAGCAGAGACGCGATGGTTAACAGAACGTTGTGTTTCATTTGATATTCTCCTTGTTAGATTTGCGTGTGCGTCTCAGTGAGGCACATGATCGGTGGGAGAGGATAAGGGGGCCCGCGATTCGTTCTGTCATTGTGCCGGCGCTCATTCGTTTCTCCTTACTCTATTCCGCACGAAGAGCCTCGATGGGGTTAATGCGCGCGGCACGGCGGGCAGGAAGCCAGCAGGCAATGAGTGCGACAGTAACGAGCACAAGCGTAGTGCCGGCCAAGACAGGAGGACTGTTAAGGTGCATGCCGGGGTTACTGGCGGCAAGGAGTCGGGCAACGCCCAGCGCACCGAACAGACCGAGGATTGATCCGATCAGCGCCAGTTTCACGCCGGAAATCAGGACGATGCGAGTGATGTCCCCGGTGCACGCTCCCAAGGCGAAGCGGATAGCGAATTCGCCTGCGCGCTGGGCCATGGTCCGCGCGATAACGCCGTAAATACCTAACGAGGCCAGGCCAAGTCCAAGCACACCAAAGGAGGCAAGCATGTCGCGCAGGACGGCGGTTTGGTAGTTGGCGCGCACGATGGTGGCGTCGGCCGTCTCCAGGTTGCGCAAAGGAAGATCGGGATCGAGTTCGGTCATGACGCTACGGATACTCTGCAGGAGAGTGGAAGGTGCGGTTCCAGTGGTACGGACGGCGATTTGGTTATAGGGGCGAGGCTCCTGGGCCATAGGTTGATAGAGTTGCAGCGTCACTGGACCCGGGTCCGGGAGAACCGATTTCACGTCGGCCGCCACTCCAACGATCTCGCCCCACTGGAGATTTGGGCTACCAGCTTGAGCGACGCGCCGGCCAATTGGGTTTTCGTTCCCAAAGAGTGCAATGGCTGTGGCCTGGCTGATGATGAACACCCTTGGAGAAGTTAGAGTGTCACGGTCGCTGAAGGCACGCCCGGCGAGCATATGCGTCCCATAGGTATCGAAGTAGTGTGGACTAATGCTGTTAACGACCGCCGCAGGTTCGTGTCCGGGTTGGGGCAGCTCGCGGCCTTCGATTAGGTATTTGCGAACGTCAGCCCAATTGAAGAAAGGCGTAAAGGAAGAGATGCCGGCCGATGCGACGCCGGGCACGGATTCCAGCCGTTCTACCGTGACACGGTGGAAGGCGTTAATCCGGTCAGCGTCCGGGTAACCGGCGGTGGGAAGCACGACGGCTCCAGTAACGAGGCGCTCGGACTGCCAGCCGGCGCGAGAGTTATTCAACTCATCCAGACCGCGAATGAAGAGCGCTGCCCCTGCGAGCAAGACCATCGCGAGTGCGAACTGGCCAATCATAAGACCCTGGCGAAAGCGTTGGTGACCTTTGCCTCCAGTCATGCCGCGCGCGCCACTCTTTAACGTGTCGTTTACATTGAGACGCAGCGCGAAGAGCGCCGGC
>JBEEHO010000383.1:0-8923 GCA_041167425.1 Verrucomicrobiota bacterium
AATGCAGCCCGCGCTCTTTGCGCTCGGTTGGGTTGTCCGCCGTTTCTCCTGCGATTCATCCAGGCGCCGGGTGATCTCTTCCGGAGTCGCGGGCGTTCCGCTAAAAACCGCCGAGACCGCGTAGTTGTGATCCAGCGAGGGAACGTGCCGATAATTAATCTCGAGCTCTGCCGGAGTCTTCGTGTGGGCATTGCCTTCGCCGTCGAGATAGCGGACGCGCACGACGTTCTCAAAAGTCTGCGAACCCATCGCGCCTGCATTCATTCGCAAGCCGCCGCCCACCGCGCCCGGAATGCCCTCCATCCATTCGAGACCTCCGAGACCGGCAGCCTTGCCCGCGTAGGCGACCTGTTTGAGTTTCGCACCCACGCCCGCGGTGATTTCGTTTCCGGAAACCGTCACCTGGTCGAATTCCCGGCCGCAGGGATGAACCACCACACCGTGAATTCCGCCATCGCGCACGAGCAGGTTCGATCCTCGCCCGATCACGAAGAGCGAAAGATTTTCCCGGCGGCAGTACCGAATCAGATCGGCAAAGGCACTTTCGTTGCGCGGCTCGACCCAAAATTGCGCCGGCCCGCCCACTCGCAACGTCGTGTGCTTCGCCAGGGGTTCGTAGAGCCGGACATCGCCTTCGTCTCCCACGATCCCTTTCAACCTTTCGGCAATGACGAGGTCGGCCGCGAGAATCGAAAGCTGCTCGTGAATGTTGCCGGCGCCGAGACTCAGAATCAGATCGCCCGAAGCGATCATGTTGCCGAGGTCGCAGTGAAGACGGTCGAGCCGCGGCTGATAACTCACGCCCCGATGGCCGTGCGCCGTGATCTCGTCCGCGATGGTTTGCCCGGTGATTCCCGCCAGCGGCGCTTCACTCGCCGGATAAATATCGGTCACCACCACGTGATCGGCGCTATCGAAAGCACGGCCAAATTCACGGCGCAGCGCTTTCGTGCGCGAATAGCGATGCGGCTGAAACATCGTCAGAACGCGATTGCGCCCGGCTGATTTCGCGGTCGCCAAAGTCGCGGAAATTTCGGTGGGATGATGCGCGTAATCGTCCACGAGAAGAAAGCGATCGCTCTGGTACTTGATTTCAAAACGCCGGCGCGCGTGTTCGAAGCGGCGCAACGAGGTAACGATTTTCTCAAACGGAATTCCGAGCTCCGTGGCGAGCGCAATCACACCAAGCGAGTTACTGACGTTGTGCCGCCCGGGAACGTTCAGGACTGCGTCACCGAGTTTCTGGCCACCGCGAACGACACAAAAAACGGACGTGAAATCCTTCAAGTCGATCTCGGTCCCGCGATAGTCCGCATTCGGCGCGAAGCCGAAGGAAACGGATCGTGGATGAGGGCCGCAAATCCTCGTGGCGTGCAGATCGTCGGCACAATAAAAAACCGATCCCGTGGTCTGGTCCATCAATTGCAGGAAGACAGACTCGATCGCCGCGAGGTCGGCATAAAAATCGAGATGCTCTTCCTCGATGTTCAAGATCAGCGTGTGCTCAGGCTTGAAGAAGCGCAGCGTTCCATCGCTTTCATCGCCTTCCGCCACGAAATATTCCCCGCGCGGGTCCCAATGCGCGTTGGAACCGAGCAGCGGAATTTCCGCGCCGACATAATGAGAAGGATGCAGGCCGCCCTCGCGCAGGACATGCGCGGCCATGGCGGACGTGGTGGTCTTGCCGTGCATTCCCGCGATGATGATCCCCCTTTTGCCCGCCATGATCGCGGCCAGCGCTTCCGCCCGGCGGACGAGCGGTTTTCCCGCCGCACGCGCGCTCACCAGGACTGGATTGTCCTTCTTGATCGCCGAAGAAAAAATCACCAGCTCGGTATCGCTCGCGTCCTCGGCGCGATGCTGCACATGGAAACGCAATCCGAGCCGGACCAGGCGATCGGTCTCGAGCGAACCAACCTTGTCGGACCCGCTCACTTCATGGCCGAGTTCGAGCAAAAGCGCGGCGATGCCGCTCATGCCGCTCCCCGCCACGCCCACCAGATGGATCCGGTGTCGCTCGCGCGTCAGCAGCGTTGTCAGATCAAGTTCAGAGGCGAGCGTCATGATTCGATTGCGTATATCTTTCCATCGTTTCCACCACGAGGGCGGCTGCGTTTTTCGGCGCCAGGCGCGCCGAATTTTCCGACATGCGCCGAAGTTTCTCCGGATCGTCGATTAACTCCCGGATTTTTTGCCCCAGCAGATCGCTGAGAAGATCGGATTCCTTCAAAAGAAGGCCGGCCTCGGCGCGAGCGAAAATCTCCGCGTTGCGGGTCTGGTGATCGTCCGCCGCGTAGGGAAACGGAATCAGGATCGCCGGCAAGGAAAAAGCCGCCAGCTCGGCAAGACTGGCCGCGCCGGAGCGCGCGATCGCGAAGTCCGCGGCGCTGTAAGCTTCCTCCATCGCGTGATGAAAAGCGGCGACGTGCGCGGGAATATTTTCGCGCTGATAATTTTCAGCCACGAGCTGTTCATCGCGCGCGCCTGAGAGATGAATGAACTGAACCGGCACCCCCTGCAATGCCGGCAAAGATTTGAGCACCGCTGCGTTAATCCCGCTCGCACCCTGGCTTCCGCCCATGACCAAAAGCGTCAGCAAATCCTCTCGCAGGCCCAATCGTTGGCGCGCGATCTTTCGATCCATCCGCTGCAACTCGTGGCGAATCGGCGTGCCCGTCACTTCCGTGCGCACGCGCGGGAAAAAAGGAGCGCATTCCTTGAACCCCAGGAGAACCGCGCGCACCATTCGCGCCGTGAGGCGGTTCGCTTTTCCGGGAATCGCATTGGATTCGTGGATGAACGTCGGAATGCCGCGCATCTTTCCCGCCAGCACCGGCGCGGTGGACGTAAATCCACCCATCCCCAAAACCACATGCGGCTTGAACTTCCGATAAATGCCGCGGCAGAGCGAAAGGCTTTCGTTAAAGCGGCGCAGGAACCCGAGCACCGCCGGGGAAAAGGGCGAAGGCAAACCTACCGTCGGCAGTTTATGGAATTGAAATTCGGGCCGGCCGGAGAGAGCCAGCGTGTCGATCTCCTTTTCGGAAATGAAGAGCATGACTTCGTGGCCGCGGCCGCGCAGCACCTCCGCCACGGCCAGCCCGGGAAATAAATGCCCGCCCGTTCCTCCGCATGCGATCACGGTGTTCATGTCGAAATGGGAGATCGCTGAAATGTGAAAATTTTCATATCCTCGGCGTCGTCCGCGCCTGGATCATCGTCCGTTTTTTGTTCGCTGGATCGAGCACTCCCTGGCGATAAATGCTCAGGAGCAATCCGATTCCAAAAAGGCAGGCCGCCAGATTCGAGCCGCCGTAGCTCACGAACGGCAACGGCAACCCTTTGTTCGGCAGAAGCGACGTCGTGACGCCGATATTCACCGCGGCCTGTAACGCGAGCAGCGAGACGATTCCGCAACCGAGCAGCAAACCAAAACGGTCTTTCGCGTGCAGCGCGATCATCATTCCGCAGACGATGATCACGACAAACAGGAACACGACCAGCAGGCTCACCCGCAAACCGAGTTCCTCGCCGATCATCGGAAAAATAAAATCGGTATGCGCATACGGGAGGTAGAGCATTTTTTGCCGGCCATTGCCGAGGCCGAGACCTTCCATTCCGCCGCTGCCCCACGCGATGAGGGCCTGCATTTGCTGCAGGCCGGCGTCGTCCTTGAAACGCTCGGGATCCATGAACGCGGAAAGGCGCGCCATGCGTTCCGACATGTGGGTGGCGACGAAAAGAATTCCGCCCAGCCCGCAGAGCGAGAGCAAGCCGAGCAGGACCGGATGCGTTCCGGCGACGAACATGATCACGAACATGGTCGCGCCGATTAACGCGGTCGTGCCGAGATCGACCTCCGTTACAATCAAAAGCAGGAGCGCCGCGACGATCGCAAATGGAATCACGAAACCCTGGAGAATCCGGCCGCTGGCCTTCTCATTTTTCGCGAACCACCAGGCGAGAAAGAAAACCGCCGCGACCTTCGCGATTTCCGACGGCTGAAATGTGACCGGGCCAAGCCCGACCCAGCGGCGCGAGCCGTTGATGCGCATGCCGAAGTGCGGCACGAAACAAAACGCGAGTGCGATCATGGCGACGCCGAACCAGATCCACCAGGTGCGCTGCCAAAAATGATAATCGAGGATCGCCGCGACCGTGCATACGACCAGGCCCACGCCCAGCCAAACCACCTGGCGTTTGATGAAAAAATAAACGTCGCCATGACTGTCCCGCGCGAACGCGCTCGTGCTAAAAAGCATCACGATGCCGATCACCAGCATGCCGAGCACGGCCAGGAACAGGATGTAGGCGCTCTTGCGATGCATCTACTCGGGCGGTGGTGGTGGAGGAGGTTGGAATCGATTTTTCACTGGCTGGTTTTTTTTGGCTTCGCTGTCTTCGTCGGGATGATTAATTTTTGTCCGATCTTGAGTTTGTGTGGATCGTCGATGTGGTTCGCCGCCATCAGGGCTGCCTCGGATACCTTCAGTTTCCGCGCGATGGAAGCCGGGTTGTCCCCTTTTGTGACGACATAGGTTTTGGTAGAATCAGCTTTCGCGGAAACGCTTTCCGTGGGTTTGGGCTTGTCCGTCTTGCGTTCGTCTTTCGCCGTAGCCTTCGTCGCGACTCGGGTTGGAACGGCGTCGTCTTTCCGCGTCGTCGTGAGATCCGGCGCCAGGGCGTTCGGCACTTCCGATTTCGCAGACGCGGTTTGAGTCGCGCTCGAATTCTTACTTTGCGCGGGAGCGAACGGGATGGGTCCCTGTCGTGATTTGATCGTGTTGAAAGCAATGATGCCGGCGACGGCGACGACGTGGAGGACAAGCACGATGAGCAACGCGCGCGAGAGCTTCATGTTCGGCTCGGACATCTCTTCGTAGTCCATGTCGTCGGGCGCGCCGAGGGCCCTGCGCGCGGTGGTCGCGCGGAGTTTTTTGCGGGTAAGAAGCTTGGGTAGTTTCATGATTTTGATTTGGGCAGGGCGTGCACCAGGGCACGAAATTGGTCGCCGCGATCGGCATAGCTCTTGAACATGTCGAACGAGGAAGTGCCCGGGGAAAAAAGGACGACCTCACCGGGTCTCGCGATCGCGTGCGCGCGCTCGACGGCATCGGCGAGCGAGTGCGCCATCTCGCAAGGGACAGCGTCCTTCCAATCCTGCGCGATGCGCCCGGCCATCTCGCCGATCAGGATCGCCGCGCGAACTTTCTCGGAAACCAGCGGCCGCAACGTTTCGAACGTGAAGCCCTTGTCTTTTCCGCCGGCAATCAGGATCACAGGCTTGTTCTGCGCGAGCAGTCCCTTCTCAACGGCGTCGAGATTGGTGGCCTTCGAGTCGTTGACGTAGGTGACGTGCCCGACTTCCCGCACGAATTCGCACCGGTGCGGCCGCGGTTCGTAGGCGCAAAGCGGCGGCAGCATTTTTTCGAAGGACAAACCCCGCGACAGACCCACGGCCAGCGTCGCCATGAGATTCTCGATGTTGTGAGAACCGCGCAGCTTTGTGTCCGCCATCCGCAGGACCGGCGTGTTGTGATAAATAATCGAACCGCCTTCGAGCCGGAAATCTGCCTGGTTCGAGTACGCGCTGAAGGTCACCGCGTGGGCCGCGATTTTCGGCAGCGTTTCGCCGGCGTTCAGAACAGCGACGTCGTCCGCGGTTTGGTTCTCGAAGATGCGAAGTTTCGCCGCGCGATATTCCGCGACCGAGCGATAGCGATCGAGATGGTCCGGCGCAAAATTCAGCCAGACGCTGATGGCAGGCCGGAACGTCCGGATGGTTTCGAGCTGGAAGGAACTCACCTCCACCGTGAGGACGTCGAGCTCGCGCGCTTCCAGTGCCACCTCGCAAAGCGGTTTGCCGATGTTGCCGCACGCGATCGTGCGCTGGCCGCACGCATTCAGCATCTGCGCGAGCAACTCGGTCGTGGTCGTCTTTCCATTTGTGCCGGTGATGGCGATGACCGGCACATTGACGGACCGCCAACCCAGCTCGAGCTCGCCCATGGTCTCGATTTTTCGCGATGAAAAATTTGTCGCGAGGGATGAGGTCGGATCGATGCCCGGACTCAGGACCACGAAGTGGTAGGGCGAGGAATCGTGATCGGCTTCACTCCCGCAAAGGATCTTCACTTCGCGTGAGCGCAGATTTTCGATGGTCGACTTGAGTAAAGTTTTTTCTTCCGCGCTGTCGAGCAGGGTGACCTCGGCCCCTTCGCTTCGAAGCAAAAGCGCCGCGGCCGTGCCACTCAGGCCGGCTCCCAGCACCGCAACTTTTTTGCCCTGGTATTTCACGGTTTATCTCAGCTTCAGCGTGGCCAATCCCAGCAGCGCGAAGATCGCCGAAAGAATCCAGAACCGGACGATCACGGTGTTTTCCTTCCAGCCCCTCAGCTCGAAGTGATGATGGATGGGCGACATCAGGAAGATGCGTTTTCCCGTCAGCCGAAAACTCAGCACTTGCAGAATCACGGAGGCCGCCTCGAGAACGAAGACCCCACCCACGACGGCAAGGAGCAGCTCTTGTTTGCAACAAATGGCGATGACCCCGATGACGCCGCCGATAGCCAGCGCGCCGGTGTCGCCCATGATCACTTTCGCGGGATGGCAGTTAAACCAAAGGAAGCCGAGACCCGCTCCGACGAGCGCGGAGCAGACGATCGCGAGCTCGCCGGTGTACGGATAAAATGGGACCTGGAGATATTCCGCGATGCGAAAATTTCCGGCCGCGTACGACAGCAACGCATAAGCGAACGCGACCGTGATGGTGCAGCCGATGGCGAGGCCATCCAGACCGTCGGTGAGATTAACGGCGTTCGATGAGCCGGTGATGACGAAGGCGAAAAAGACGAGCGTCAGCCAACCCATGTCCGGGACCACGGGAATCTTGAAGAACGGCAGATAAAGCGAGCGCGCCTGCACTTCAATCAACGGATTGGTCAGGAACACCGCCGCGACGATGCCGGCGAGACCAAGCTGAAAAATCAATTTGATCCGGCCGCTGATCCCATCGGATTTCTTTTTTGTGACCTTCAAATAATCATCCACGAAACCGAGGACACCGAGATAGACCATGCTGAAGAGCGCGAGCCAGACGAAGCGATTGTCCGGGCGCGCCCACAGGACGCTGGAGAGAACAACCGTGCCGATCACGAGCACGCCACCCATGGTGGGGATGCCTTGTTTGGCGCTGTGCAATTCCGCCAGCCGATGCACTTCGTCCGCGGTCCGGATTGGTTGACCCGCTTTGAGTGAGATCAATTTTCGAATGACGAAATTGCCGAAAGCGAGCGAGAGAACGAAGGCCGTGACCGCTGCCGCGACCGCCCGGAACGTCACATAACTAAAGACGTTGAATCCCTTGATCTGCTCACTGAGGAGATGGAGGTAATACATCATGGCGTGATCCCCGCGCTTGATTGGCGTTTTGCGAACGCTTCCAAAACTCGCTCCATCCGGGCCGAGCGGCTTCCCTTGACCAAAATCAAATCGCCCGGCGAAACATTTTCCGCGAGGAGTTCGGCCGCCCCTTCCGGTGAATCGACGGAGCGGCTCTTTTCCAATCCGGCTTTCTCCGCCGCGCGCGCGATGGCGGCGCCGGTCGCGCCGACTGCGATCAACTCGTCGACGCCGAGTTCTGCCGCGGCTTCTCCTACTTCGCGATGGCCGCGGTCCGATTCTTCTCCCAGCTCGCCCATCTCACCGAGCACGGCGATGCGGCGACCGTCCGCGTCCAATTCGATCAGCGTGCGGAGCGCCGCTTTCATTGAATCAGGGTTCGCATTGTAGCTGTCGTCGATGAATTGGATGCCGTTGATCTCCTTGATTTGCAGACGCGCTTTGGTGAGCGGAGTCGAAGCCAGGCCGGCCGCGCATTCCTCGAGAGAAAGGCCGAAGACACGCCCCGCCGCGACCGCGAGCATCGCGTTCTGCACCATGTGAATTCCGGGCACCGGCAGTTGCGCGCGGCAGCGATGGGCGCCTTCCAAAATGGTGAACTCGCATCCCGTTGCGCTCTGGCGCAGGTCGGTCGCGCGGATCGAGCCGTTCTCGACGCCGGCGAAAATGACGGCCGCCCGCGTGCGTTGAACAAGGCTCGCGCTGAAGGGATCGTCCGCGTTCAGGATCACCGTGCCGCCTTCGCCGACGGCCTCGGCGAGCGCGCCTTTTTCCAACGCGATCGCGTCCCGGCTGCCCATGAATTCGATATGTGCGAGACCGATGTTGGTGATGATCGCCGCATCGGGCGCGGCCAGTTTCGCCAGCGCGCCGATTTCTCCGGGATGATTCATCCCGATTTCCCAAACGGCGATTACGTCATTGGAATTTGCGCCCAGGATGGTCTGCGGCAGGCCGACGTGATTGTTAAAATTGCCTTCCGTTTTCGTCACCCGGAACCGGCGCGCAAGCGTGGCCGCGACAAAATCTTTCGTGCTCGTCTTGCCGTTGCTGCCGGTGATCGCGATGACTTTTAGCCGCAGCGATTTTCGATAGTTCGCCGCCAGGGTTTGATAACCGGCAAGCGTGTCCGCCACGCGAATCAGCGCAAAAGTTTTTGGCGTCGCGCCTTTCCAGCTTTCTTCGACCATCGCGCCGGCCGCGCCGCGTTCGCTCGCCTGCTCGACGAAACGGTGACCATCAAAATTCTCTCCGCGTAATGGAACGAAGAGATCGCCGGGCTGGAGCGTCCTCGAATCGGTGCTGATGCGCGAAACCCTTTGCTCGCCGGCGCCCTGCGCGAGCGATCCGCCGGCGAATTGCGCGATCTGAGAAATCGAAAGCGGTTCCATATCAATCAGCGTCGAATCGAATCCGGGGAGCGCACGCGCCTCGCGTGCGGGCGATGGCGCCCACGCCATCGCGAACTTCATTTTGAAGAAAAAAACGTTTCGGCGAGGCGCCGAAACAAGCACGCGAGGCG
>JBEEHO010000384.1:0-2683 GCA_041167425.1 Verrucomicrobiota bacterium
CGTCGATGTCGCTGGGAATTCTTTGGACGCTGAGCGCGTTGCTCGGCACCGCCTGGGGTCTGCTTCGAGCCGCGCGCAATCTCTGGAACGACAAGCTTCAGCGCGAAGACTCCGCCATTCTTTTCGGCACCGCTTTTTTTCTGCTGATCTTTCTGCCGATCCCTTTTGTCTACGCCGGCGCCATGTTCGGCTACTGGACCCCGCGTCTCATTCTGCCGTCACTGCTCTGCTTTTCCCTGGCCGCGTTCCTTTTCCTGGACAGAAAAATCGCCAGAGGATCGGGAGCAATCGGCTTCGTAATTCTTCTGCTGGTGGTGGCGCAGTGCGCGATCGAAATGGTCATGCTGGTGTGACCGGAGCAGTCTCACTTTTTCTTGAAGACCTCGACCGCATTCCAGCTTTCATCGGGCGGATGCGCTTCATATTCGAGCGCGCGCTCCAGATACATTTTCGCGAGAGAATCTTCCGGATGGAATTCGAGAAATTGTGAGAACGAAACCTTCGCCTCTGCGAAGTCGCGCTCGCGGAACTTCCGGAATCCGGTTTCGTAAATCTCGAGCTGCTGGAGAAACGCCGCGTTCCCGGCTTCGTTCCTGGCCCCGACCAGGGTAAAGATTTCGACCGGCCTGGTTTTTCCTTTTACCCGGACGAGCGCAACACTTCTGAGATGGAATTCGTCGCAGATTAATTCGCTCGCGCTCGTGCCGACCAGATTATCGACGGCATAAATTCGCGTGAGCGCTTCGAGGCGCGAAGCCAGGTTGACCGCATCGCCGATCACGGTTGGGTCGGCTTTTTCCTGCGAACCGATGTTGCCCCCGAGGACATCGCCCTGGTTAATGCCCATGCCGAAAGCGAACGGGGCGATCCCTTCCGCCTTCCATTTTTCGTTGAGCGCGCGCAGCTCGCGGCGCATGGCCAGCGCGGTGCGCGCGCAGGACTTCGCGTCCTCCGCGATTCCCCGGCTGGCCACGTTCCCCCAAACGGCCATCACGGCGTCCCCGATGAATTTGTCGAGCGTGCCGTTATTCTCGAAGACCGCCGCGGTCATGCGGCTGAGATATTCATTGAGTTGTTTCACCAGCGCCTCGGGGTCGGCGCTTTCGGTCATGGCGGTAAAACCAACGATGTCGCAAAAAAGGATCGTGGCCGGAATGCGCACGCCGCGCAGGCTGCTGTAGAAGCTGTCGGGATTATCGAGAATCTCCTTCACGAGGTTCTTCGACACGTAGCGCTCAAGGGTGCGGCGGGTGCGCATTTTCTCGATGCGCTCCAGCACATACTCGAAACCTAACGAGAGAAAGCCGCCGCCGAGAAACGCGATCAGCACGGGAACAACCACGATCAGCCAGCCCGTTCGATCGTAAGCGATCCGGGCGAGCGCGAGATAGGCCACCGTCATCCCGAGCAACGCGAGCAGGGAAGTGAGCGGCCGCCGGACGAGCGCAATCAGGACCCAGGCCAGCAGCCCGGCCATCGCGACCAGAACCAGATTGGTTATCTCCGAAGTATTGTGGAGAAATTCGTGGGCGAGCGCGGCCGAGATTGCCTGCAAATGCAGGACCGGGCCAGGCGTGTCCGGCTCCATCGGCGTCGGAACGAAATCGTGGAAAACCTGGGCGGAGGGCCCAACGATGACGATCTTGTCTTTGAAGAAAGCGCCGTCGGCATAATTCGCATGCCATAATTTCGGATCAAAAATCGCGTAAAGCGGACGCGCCGGATAGACATCATTTTCACTGAAACGAATCGGATGTTGCTGCTGATCTCGCAGCACGTCGGCCGGGCGGCCCAGCTTTTCGAGAGCCCGGGCCGAGAAAGATTCGAAGACCTCATCGCCCGGGAACGGCTTGAGTCCGGCCAGCTCACGTTCCGATCGAGTGAAGTAAATTCCGCGAATGATTCCATCCAGTTTGTCCGGCCAGAAATTAACGAAACCGACGCGATCATCCGCCATCGCCGGCGGCGGGATCAGCGTTTCGTTTGGAAGGACAATCTGGTTCGCATTGGCCACGTCAATGTTTGCGGCCACGACCACGCGGTCGCGATATCGCTCCAGCGCGTCATGCAGGGCCGGATCTCCGTCGTTCGGGGGATTGAAGAGGACGTCGAACAGAACAAGCCGCGCGCCGGCGCCGAAAAGCCGGTCAAGCAAGAGCGCCCAGACTTCCCGCGGCCATGGGAACGGCCCCTGTGTCATCAAAAGCAGAGCGCGATTTCCCTCGATCTCTTCCGGCGAGAAAGGCGGAAGCTCGAGGCTGCTCTGGTCGATCCCGAGAAAAACAAACTCAGGCCGGGTCGCGGTCTTGCGGCCTTCGCGCTGGAGAAAGTTCTCGTAGTTTTGCTCCTGCCGCCAGATGGCCGAGACGAAGGGGAAGTCCGGAAAGAAATGGACCGCGATGATGCCGCCGGCACAGAACGCGCAGATCGCCGCCACCACCATACCCCGATGACGACTGAGCCATTCCATTCCGTGGATTTTAGGAGGGGCCCGGCCCGCGGCCAATGCAATTAATCGAACCAGGCAGCGGATCAAGGGCGTCATCCCGAGCCGCGCAGAAGGCGAGGGACCTCGCAGTCGAAAAGAAAGCCACGCAAGCTCCGCTTTCGCGATGCGCGAAGCGCGACTATCGAACTTGTCGTCTTCCAGTTAGCGTGATTGATAGTACGCCTGTGAGGTCCC
>JBEEHO010000385.1:0-2581 GCA_041167425.1 Verrucomicrobiota bacterium
GAACTTGGTGCTTCCCTCGATTGCAGGCCTGGCTCTATGGGTCGTGGCGCGTCAGCGGTCCCCCGTCGCCCGGGCGACATGGTTGACCACCCTGATGCTCGTGGTGATCGCAGTTCTTTCGAACACCTCGCGCATGGCGCAGGTTGTCGGCGCGATGCTTACCCTGGCGATGATCGCGGTGATCGCGCGGCCAGTACTTCGAATGGTAGCCCGCATGGATAAAAGGACAATGCTCGTGGGAGCTTTCGTGATTGTGATCACAGCCTTTGCGGTCGCATTGACAGTGCACTTGGATGAACCGTTTCGGCGCTGGCAAACCCTTTCGGACGCCTTGGCGGTGGATGCGCGCTGGCTCGCGGATCGCGCGGCGCTCAGCGGAATCGGCGATGCAGGCTGGTTCGGTTTTGGGCCGGGAAGTTTCCGCGCTATTTTCCCTCATTACCAACAAATTTTTCCGAACCTTCAGGGCACCTGGCGATTTCTGCACAATGATTATCTGCAAACGATTCTCGAATGGGGCTGGTTCGGCAGCGCAGCAATTGCGGCGCTATTTTTTGGCGGAATCGGGACCGCGATTCACAGCTATTTCAAGGCAACGACCTGGAGTAATCGGCAGCGCATTCTGCTCGCCTGCGTCACGCTGGCGCTCGGCGGAGTCGCGATTCACGCGCTGGTTGATTTTCCGCTCCAGATTCTTTCCATCCAGCTTTTAGTGGCGACATACCTCGGCGTCTGTTGGGGCAGCGCACGATGGCAGGGGGAGCGGAAAGGTGAAAGTAGGAGAATGAGATCAGAAGTCGGAGATCAGCCGGTGGAAACTGACCGCTGACCTCAGGCTCTGAACTCTGGTTTCACTCCGACCGGTGTTTCCGCGATTTTTTGCCCGGTTTATCGGCGTAGCCGCCGGTGTAGGAACCTTCGCCGGCGCCGTAACCGTGCGAGGCGTAGTAGTAATAATAATCGGTGCCGCGATTGCGCGGCAGGCGATTCAAGATAACTCCCGCCAGCCGGCTTCCGGCGCCCACGAGAAGGGAAGCGGCGCGCTGCACGGCATTGCGCGCGGTGCGCCGGGCCCGGACCACGATGCAAACACTCTGCACATACGGTGTCATCAAAAGCGTATCGCTGACGGCGAGCACGGGCGCGCTGTCGATTACGACGCGGTCAAAAAGTCTGCCCGCTTCGGCCACCAACTCGGCGAAGGAATGTCCGCTGAGCAGCTCGGCTGGATTCGGCGCGCGCCGGCCACCGGCAAGAACAGAAAGCTGGCCGCCCGTCGCCGTCACAGTTCCTCCAGGAGAGGAAGAGCTTGTTCCAATGATGTCGACATCGCGCGCGGAAACGACGCGGACCGCTTCCGCCAGCGTCACTTCACCCACGAGGTAATCGACGATGCCGCGCTGTTCCACTTTCGCCCCGGCGATGTCGGACGCGCCGACATCACGGAAGATTTTGTGAAGACTGGGCCGGCGCAGATCGCCGTCGATGAGCAAAACGCGATGGCCCTGTTGAGCCAGCGAAAGAGAATAATTCGCGCTGGTGAAACTCTTGCCCTCGTTAGGCAGCGCGCTGGTGAAGAGAAAAATTTTCCGTTCGGCCTCGGGACCAAGAAGCGAAAGAGAGGCGCGAAGATTCCGGAAAGCTTCGGCGGCCGGCCCTTCCGGTGCTTCCGCCACGAGCCGATAACTTGATGTGCCGGCTGGCGCTTCGCTTTCCGGTCGGTCGGATGATGATTCGCCGGGACTGACTTCGGGAATGGCGGCTAGAACAGGGAGGCCGAAGGTCGATTCCGCCTGGTCCACGGTCTTGACCGATCGATCCAGAGCGTTCATGCCGAAAATGGCGCCGAGTCCCGCGGCAATCCCGCCAAGAAGTCCGAGGGTGATGGCTTTCATCGGATTCGGGCTAACAGGCGCGCTCGGCAAAGGTGAATGCTCGATGACGCTGACGGCATTCGTTTTCGTGCCTTTGGTCAGATCGGTTTCCTTGATCTGGCGCAGCACACTTTCGTAAAGAGCGCGGTCGGTATCGGCCTGGCGTGCGAGTTCCTGATAACCGATCGCGGCTTTGTTCAACGCGAGCGCTGCTTTTTCCTGTTCGCCGGCCCCCGTGCGCAAAGCATTTTCGGTGGCGCGCGCCTGCTCGATCGCATTCTTCAGGACAGCGGGTTGTTGCAGCACAGTCTGCTTCAACGCGCTCCGCGCTTCGTTCAAGGCTGCTTTCGCGCCGATCATGCGCGGGTGTTTGTCCTTGTAGCGCTGGCTCAAGGTGGCGAGCGCGGCTTCGATTTGCGCGACATCGCGGCGTCGCTCCACCACCGCGGGCGCGATCGCGATGCTCGGCACCGAGAGCAAGGCATCGAGATTGTCGCCGGCCTGCTCGATCTGGGCGAGCTCGCCTTCCAGCCGCATCCGTTCCGTTTTGGCCGCGGCCGTCTTCGTATTCAATTCCTGCAATTTGTCTTCAACCATTCCGCCCCGGACGCCACTGGTCACGCCCGTGTTTGAATTCGCGCCGCCCCCGAGTTGAAGTGCATCGGGCGTTTTCGCCTTGTATTCCGCGACGGTCGCTTCGCTTTTTT
>JBEEHO010000386.1:0-15179 GCA_041167425.1 Verrucomicrobiota bacterium
GCCGCGCGCTTCTGTTTCGATTCTTGATGAGTTAGTACCGGCGAACGTAGTGGCCGTGAATCCAAAAGCGATGGTGGTGGCGCCAGGCCCAGTGCCCCTGCACCCAATACCAGCGCGTCCTGCCTTCATAATACCAGGGCCCGCGATTGTAATATGGCCGATCGCCAATATCGATACTGAGTCCGATTGCCTGCGAAGTCATCGGAGCGAAGGCCCCCGTGCAAAGCAGCACCGCTAACAGAACTGCGAGTTTGTGTTTCATAGTGGTTTCCTTAGTTCGTATTTAGACCGACCCTGACCGGATATTATTCGAGCCGGCGCATCAAGCAAGGCCCCCAGCCCTTTAATCGCAGAGTTTTATTTCGGTGACTTAAGCCAACACCGGCGCCGCTCCCGCTGGTTCCACCCATTTCCCATGCTCGCGAATGAGGTCCTGTAATCGGTCAACGGCATCCGCTTCCGGGATGTTGAATTTCACCGCCGTCTTGCCGACGTAAAGATTCACCTTGCCCGGCGCGCCCCCGACATATCCGAAATCCGCATCTGCCATTTCTCCCGGGCCGTTCACGATGCAACCCATGATGGCAATCTTCACGCCTTTCAGATGCAAAGTGGCGGCTTTGATGCGCGCCGTCGTGGTCTGGAGATTGAACAACGTCCGCCCGCACGACGGACACGCCACGTAATCCGTCTTGAAAATACGCGAGCCCGCCGCTTGCAAAATGTTGTAACTCAAACGCAGCGCCTGCCCGGGCGCTTCTTCGCCCTGCACCAGAATCGCGTCGCCGATTCCATCGCAAAGGAGCGAACCGATATTGGTCGCGGCCGTGAGAAGCGTTTGCAAAAATGCGGGAGCGGCCTCACTGCCGCGACCGTCGGGACGCTGAGGTCCCTCCCCCTTCCCCAGCAGATCCTTCAGGAGAATCGGATGCTGCGGCGCGATTTTCGATGCCAGCAATCGAAACGCCGTGATGACCGGCATCGGCACGTCGTCCCGCACGGTGACGAACTCGGCCGCCGCCGATTTGTTCAATTGCGCGATTGCTTCGTCGTCGCGCGGATCCAGCTCCACGATGCCGGCTTTCTCGTAAACGATCTCCGGCTGATAATCGCCGAGCCGGTCTAGTTTGTGCGCGACCTTGTCGTAATTCGTCTGGCGCACCACAACGCGCATCAATTCATCGCCACCGAGCTTGATTCCACCACGCTCGATCTTGTGCGATCCGCGCCGCTCGTACTCGAATGGATTGTAGGACAAGCGCGCAGCCCGCCCCTTGGTATCGTTAGGCTGACGGTGGGCTTGTCCGACAAGTTCCACCAGTGCGCGCGCGACTGGAATTTCATGCACGCTGTCTTCGGTGAGCGAAACGCGAATCGTGTCGCCGATTCCGTCGTGCAAGAGCGAGCCGATGCCAATCGCGCTCTTGATCCGCGCGTCCTCACCTTCGCCCGCCTCGGTTACGCCCAGATGAATCGGATAATTCCAGTCTTCCCCCTCTTCCTGCAAGCGCGCGACCAGCAACCGGTAGGCATTGATCATCACCTTCGGGTTGCTCGACTTCATCGAGAAAACAAAGGCGTGATAATCAAGATCGCGCGCGATCCGGGCGAACTCGAGCGCGCTTTCCACCATCCCCAGCGGTGTGTCGCCGTAGCGGTTCATGATGCGGTCGGAGAGCGACCCATGATTGGTGCCGATCCGCATCGCGATCCCGCGCTCCCGGCTTAGCCTGACGAGTGGGGTGAAACGCTCGCGAATCCGCTCCAGCTCCGCGGCATATTGCTCGTCCGTGTATTCGACGATCTTGAACTTTTTTGAGTCGGCGTAATTGCCCGGGTTGATCCGGACCTTGTCCACCCACTTCGCCGCTTCCATGGCTGCTTCCGGTTTGAAATGAATGTCGGCCACGATCGGCACCTCGCAGCCGCGCTCGCGCAGCCCGCGCACGATCTGTTCCAGATTGGCCGAGTCCTTCACCGTCGGCGCCGTGATGCGCACGATCTCGCAACCTGCGGCCGCAAGTTCCATCGTCTGCCCGATCGACGCCTCCGTGTCCATCGTGTCGCAGGTGATCATCGATTGGACGCGAATCGGGTTCGCGCCGCCGACGCCGACACGGCCGACCATCACCTCGCGCGTGGCGCGGCGTTGAAACGCGAATGGATTGGCGCAGTAGTTCACCGCTTGCGCTTGCGTGGGCGAGCGCCGTTTTTGAGTTCATTCAGCGCGATTATCATCTTCACATCGATGCGCTTCGTCTCGCCGCTGCGAGCATCGGCTGCATAAACAGTCCGATGATCGGGAGAGAACATCATGAATTCGGGATGACCGACGTAAACCTTGGCCCCGTTTGTAAGAACGATTTCAAACGGCTGAAAAGGGGCGGCAGAGTAAAGCTCACGAATTTCCTTCAAGCTCATTCCGCCCAACATATCGCTGCCCCGCGGCGATTCAATCCTGCATGTCACGTCGTCGTAACCGGCTCGACCAGGACCGCGGTGCCGTAACAGAGAACCTCGGTCACGCCCTGCATGATTTCCGTGGCGTCATAGCGCAAACCGATCACCGCATTGGCCCCGAGAGCTCCCGCATGCGCCAGCATTTGCTCGAGCGCGTCCCGGCGCGTCTGCTCACACAGATCGCTGAAGATGGAAATGTTGCCGCCGACCAGGGTTTGCAGCCCCGCCCCGATGGTCCCGAAAATCGATCGCGACCGCACGATGATCCCGCGAACAACTCCGAAAGTTTTTACGACTCGATAACCCTCGAGGGTAAACGTGGTGGTGGTCATGGCTGAGTTCATGGCCGGAATTTACATACGATTCGGACCCAGCGCACTGCCATAATGATTCCGCGCGTCCGCTTCGCCTCGCTCCGCGCTGCCGAAGCCTCGCCGCCGGCGCTATGGCGTGGACGCCGGAGTCGGCTTGGCCGGCGCCGATTGCGAATCCATCTTGTCGAGCTTGTTCCGGATGAAGGGCAAATCCTGCGCGTCGTAAAACGTTACGTAAAGCATGTAGCCGATGATCAGAACCGCGCAGCCTGTCTGGATGAATTCGAGCACGCGAATGTTGACCGGTTTGCGCCGGATCGATTCGATAATCGCCAGCACAATATGGCCTCCGTCCAGGACCGGAATCGGGAGCATGTTCAGGATGGCCAGGTTCACGTTCAGGATCACGCTGAACCAGAGCGCCAGCTGCCAGCCGTTGTCGCTTTGGAAAAGCAGATAATAAATCCGGCCGATGCCGATCGGTCCGCTCAGGTGCTGCAGCTTCACGTCGGACTTCGGCGAAGCGACGGCGCTGATCGTATTCAACGTGCTGGTGACGCTGTTATAGACCTGCTCGAGCGGTTGCGGATGCGCGACCGACATCCGCCCGTTCGCTTCCCATTGAATGCCGATGCGCGGCGTCTTTTCCGCATTCAAAATCTTCGGCTGCACCGTTATTTCCGTGGTCGCTCCGTCGCGATTCACCTGGAGCCCGACCGCCTCATTCGGATGCGCCTCGATGAATTCCGCCAGCGCGATCGGATGATAAATTCGCATCCCGTTGAAACCGGCGACGACGTCGCCGTGCTTCAGTCCCGCTGCCGCCGCGGGTGAGTCCGGCTGCACCTTGTCGATCAACGCGGTTTGCGCGGGAAGAATCATCACCTGCCGGACGCTCTTACGCCGCCAGCCGCGCGTTTCCGTTTTGATCGGCGCGACAGAAAACATCTGCTCTTTGCCGCCGCGCTCGACCTTGAACGGGATGGTCGCTTCTTCACTGCGCAAAACATTCCAGACCACGCTGTCGTTCATTCCGCTGAAGCGGCTGACCCGTTTGCCGTCCACCTCGAGAATTTTGTCGCCTGCGAGCAATCCCGCCTTTTCCGCCGGCGAATCTTTCTCCACGTAACCGATCACCGTGGTGAGATCCGATTCGCTCACCGGATGTCCGACGGCCCAGACGACGCAGGCGAAAAATAACGCGAGAAGCAAACTGAAAAGAGGACCCGCCACGGCGACGATGATTTTGTCGAGCGCGGAAATCGGCGGGAGCTTTGCGCGGTCGACATCGGCCTTGCCTTCAATAATGTCCATCGGCGCCAGCTGCGGAAGCGCGACGAAACCGCCGAACGGAATCGAGCCTAACGAGTACTGCACGCCGTTGATCGTTTTCTTCCAAAGCGGCTTGCCGAACCAAATCCCGAACTTCTCGATCAGAAGCCCGCGCCAGCGTGCCGCCAGAAAATGACCAAGCTCGTGGACGACGATGAGCAGGTTAAAGAGGACGACGACCTCGAGGAGGATCACGACGACGCGAAGGACGTGGGAAAACATTTGCGGATGCTCGATTAAACCTGGCGAATTTATCCGACCGCGGCGCCCGCCTCTGCGCGGGCCCATTGATCGGCCCGCAATATTGCATCGAGATCGGGGTGCGCAACGCTGGTGTGCCGGTTCATGACTTGCTCGACCATTTGCCAAATGCGGGGAAAAGAAATCCTTCCATCAAGGAAAGCTGAGACCGCGATTTCATTCGCCGCGTTCAAAACCGCCGGCAAAGTTCCCCCGGTGTCTCCCGCGCGCCGCGCGAGCTGGAGCGCCGGAAAATCTTCGTAACGCGGCGTGGCGAATTCCAGTTGCCGCACCTTCCCGAAATCGAGCGGCGGCAGGGAATTCGGGACGCGTTCCGGCCAGGTCACCGCGTATTGAATCGGGAAGCACATGTCGGAATGGCTGAGCTGCGCGAGCACGGAGCCATCCGCAAATTCCACCATCGAATGCACGATGCTCTGCGGATGGATCACCACTTCCACCCGCTTCATCTCCACGCCAAAGAGCCAGTGCGCCTCGATCATCTCCAGCCCTTTATTAAAGAGCGTCGCCGAATCGATCGTGATCTTCGGCCCCATGTTCCAGGTCGGATGCCGCAACGCCCGCTCGATCGTGATCGCCCCAAATTCGCTCGCCGGCGTTTCCCGAAACGGCCCCCCCGACGCGGTCAAAATCAGCCGCCGAACCTCAGTCTCTTCGTTGGAAGTTGAATGTCGGGCGTTGAGCGTTGGACGTTTTCTTTGAGAATCGAGGCACTGAAAAATCGCGTTGTGCTCACTATCGACCGGCAAAACCATTACGCCTTTCTCCCGCGCTTCCCGCATGACGATCTCCCCCGCCATCACGAGAATCTCCTTGCTCGCCACCGCCAGATCCTTCCCCGCCTCGATCGCCGCCAGCGCCGGCCGCAACCCTCCGGTTCCGACGACTGCCACGAGCACCATCTCGGCCTCATCCAGGCAGGCGATCTCGATCAATCCGCTTTCGCCCGAGAAAATTTGCGGATCGTATTCGAGCGCGCCGCGCAGTTCGCTGATCTTCGATTCATCGACCAGACAAACCGCTTTCGGCCGAACGGCGTTCGCCTGCGCGGCCAGCTTTTTCGCGTTGCTGTTCGCGGCCAGCCCCACGATTTCCATCCGCTCCGGAATATCGCGCGCCACTTTCAGCGCGCTCTCACCGATCGATCCGGTCGCGCCGAGAACGACTACGCGTTTTCGTCTCATTCAGTAGACAATCGTTCCTGCTCTCCGCTTTTAGTCCACGCGAATGACGAGACGCAGATAAAAGAAAAGCAGCGGCGCGGTGAAGAGCAGGCTGTCGACGAGGTCGAGCGCTCCGCCGATTCCCGGCAGCAGGTTTCCGGAATCCTTCACTCCAGTGCTGCGCTTGACGATCGATTCCGCCAGATCGCCGATGACCGCGGCGAAACCGAGCAGCAAACCCAGCACGGTCGCGTGGGTCCAGCTCAGCGCCGGCAGATGGCCCGGCATCAACTTGAACATGCCCCAGCTGGCCAGGAGCGAAAAAAAGAGCGCGCCGACGAAGCCTTCCCACGTTTTCTTCGGGCTGATGTGCGGGATCAGCGGATGACGTCCGATCAAACTGCCGGTGAGATACGCGCCCATGTCGCTGAACTTGGTGATGGCAACCAGATAGAGCACGTAGAATTGCCCCGTGACCGCGCCGGCCGGCGAGCGCGGGACCACATAGACAATCTTCGTGATGAAATTGTAGAGCCAGAGAACATAAAGGAGGCCAAAGATCGTGTAGGCCATCGTCCGCAGCGGCGCGTCGTCGCGCAGACCGTCAAACATTTGCCGGGTAAAAACGGTGAGCAGAAAAAAGAGCAGCACCGCCATCTCGAAGTCGTAGGAATGGCCCGGACCGATGTGCGAGAAATAATAGAAGCTGCCGCATAACATCACGGCGCCGCAGATCATCGCCGTGATTTTGAAATTGGGCAGGCCCTTGTGATCGAGCATGCCGTAAAATTCCCAGAGCGAGAGCAGCCCGAGCGTCCCGATCAGCGCGAAAAAGGCGAGCTCGTAGCCGGAAAAGATAATGCCCAGCGCGATTGACCAGAGGACAAGCGTGCTGGCGAAACGAAAAATAAAAACAGAGCGCGGCGTCGTCGGTTTTGCTGCAGCGACGCGCTCGAGCGTCTCAGCCATCCGCAGGACAATCCGAAATGTTCCCGGCAAAGGCAAGCGCAGAAGGACTTCAGGAATCGTCCGCGGATTGACGCAGATTTCGCAGATTCCTAATTGAAAGTCTCTCCAGCCGCCTTTTGAATCTGCGGCAATCTGCGGCAATCTGCGAAATCTGCGGACAACTCTTTGTTAGAAACAGGATTGCGCCACCGGCGCGCTCATCTAATTTCAATGCCGTGAGCAAAACGATGCAGGCCCTGGTCAAGCGCCGGCCGGAACCGGGGCTCGGCCTGGAAGAAGTTCCCGTCCCCGAGATCGGGCCTAACGACGTCCTCATGCGGGTCAAGAAGGCTTCGATCTGCGGCACCGACGTTCATATATATAACTGGGACGCGTGGGCCCAGAAGACGATCCCGGTGCCGATGGTAATCGGACATGAATTCGTGGGCGTGATCGATCAGGTCGGCAGCGCCGTCCGCGATTTTAAGGAGGGCGAACTGGTCACGACCGAAGGCCACGTCGTTTGCGGTCATTGCCGGAATTGCCTGGCCGGCCGGCGCCATCTTTGCCCGAACACGAAGGGGATCGGCGTCAATCGTGCGGGAGGTTTCGCGGAATACGTTTCGGTGCCGAGCTCAAATCTCTGGCGGTGCGACCCGAAGATTCCGCTCGATGTCATTTCCTGTTCCGATCCTCTCGGTAACGCTGTTCATACCGCCCTCTCATTCGACCTCGTCGGCGAAGATGTTCTCATTACCGGCGCGGGACCGATCGGTTGCATGGCGGTGCCGATTGCAAAAATGGCGGGCGCGCGAAAAGTGGTGATCACCGATGTGAATCCGTACCGCCTGGATCTTGCCCGCAAGATGGGCGCGACACTGGCCATCGACGTCCGCGAACGCAATCTGCACGACGCCATGAAGGAACTCGACATGCGCGAGGGCTTCGATGTCGGGCTGGAGATGTCCGGCAATCCGAAAGCATTTACCGACATGCTCGATGTGATGGTGAATGGCGGCCGCATCGCGATGCTCGGCATCATGCCCGGCAGCGCGGCGATCGATTGGAACCTGGTGGTTTTCCATGGCCTCACGATCAAGGGAATTTACGGACGCGAGATGTTCGAGACCTGGTACAAAATGACCGCGCTCATCCAGAACGGGCTCGATATTTCCCCGATCATTACCCACCGCTTCCCCTACACCGATTTCCACGAAGGATTCGAGCTGATGAAATCCGGCAGCTCCGGCAAAATCATTCTCGATTGGGCGAGTTGAGTTGAGGCGCGAGTTAGTACTCGTGTCATCCCGAGGCCGGCGAAGCGCGCCGAGGGACCTCCCAAACGGTATCGGTCACCCACACCGCCCTGAGCGTAAGCGAAGGTACGACTGAGAGGTCCCTCGCCGTCTGCGCGGCTCGGGATGACAAAGGCCTGCCTGTTATTGCACGTTCGTGTAAACGGCGAACGGCAGGATAGACATCGCATCGGCTAATTTGATTCCTCCACCATCCACGCGCAGCTCATGGCCGGTGAACATTTCTTTCGCACCTTCCAATGACAGAGATTCCGGAAAAGCCACCGTCGTGTCTTTCCACTTTTCGCCGATCGGCGGAAAACCGACGCGCAAGGATAGCCGCGGCACCACGACGACCGTCCATTTGCCGTCGTACTCTCGTGCGAAGCTGACGCAGCAATCCGCGAATGTTCCGTTCGCGGGCAATGGCAAATACCTTCCATCTTGAAACAAAGCCGGATGCTCGCGGCGAAAATGAAGCAGCCGTTGCGTGAGCAGCATCTTGATCCGGCCATCGGGCCATTGTTGCAGCAATTCCAAGGGCGAAGCGTGGCCTAACGAGTCGAGCATTTCGCGCCGCCGGCGATAATCCACCGGGCGCCGGTTATCGGGATCCACCAGGCTAAAATCCCAAATCTCATTCCCTTGATAAATGTCCGGCACGCCCGGAACAGTCAGCTTCAACGCCACCTGGGCGAGCGAGTTGACCGCGCCGAGGCGCGCGATTTCTTCCGCGACGGGAAGGACGCTGGGAAGGAATTTATTCTTGGGCGATGGATCGAGGACCCGCGCGACAAACTCATTCATGGCCGCATCCCACTGCTCGTTAGGTTGGATCCAGCTCGTATTCATCTTGGCCTCTTTCAGCGCTTTCGCCATGTAGGCCTGAAGGCGGCCGATGTACTCCGCGTCCACCGTTTTTTCCGCCTGGCCCGCGGCGTTCATCGGCCAGGTGCCGAGCAGCGTCTGGTAGAAGAGATACTCTTCGTTGGCATCGGGCGCGGCGGCATCGTCGAGATTGCGTTTCCAGCGCCGGTTGATCACGCGCCAGCGCTGGAGCGAGCTGCGCCAGAGTTGCGGCACTTCCGAAATGGCCACCATCCGCGCGCGCACGTCTTCGCTCCGCTTGGTATCGTGGGTCGACGTGGCCAGCAGCGTCGCCGGCCAGTCCCGCTGGCGGTCCAGATTGCGCCGGTGAAATTCGTCGACGCCGAAGCCGAAATGCTGCGGCTCGCCCCCGACTTCGTTCAGCGCCGCCAGCCGGTTGTAAATATAGAACGCCGTATCCTCGAGCCCTTTCGCCATGATTGGCCCGGTGCTCTGCTGGAATTTCAAAACGAAATGGGCGTGGGCTTCGCGCGCTTCGTCGTCGAGATTTTCCGGAAAACTAAAGAGCAAAATGTCGCGCAGGAAATTGAAGACTGATTCTTCGAGCGCAGGATTCCGGCGTTTTGCCGCCACCACGGCGCGCTCGATGATGGCGCGATCTTCCTCGCTCACGGGCTGGCCGGGCGTGACGTAGGTGCGGTAGACGGGGAAACACGCAATCGTCTCGCGGACCGCGCGCGCGAGGGCCTCCAGAGTGAAATCGCGAAACCAGCGGTTCTTCTCGGAAAGCCGGTCGAGCATGTCGCCGAGGACATTGACATCGTTCGCGAGCGACAGCCGCATGACCAGCCGCTTCTTTGCGTAAACCAGGTGACCGAAATGCATCGAGTGCCCGATGAAACGCTGGAACGTTTTCGTGATGGCCTGCTCCGCGGAGGCATCGACCAAAAGCCCCGCCAGCAACTTGCCGAATTCGTAACCGGTCGTGCCGTGGACCGGCCAATCCTTCCGCAGCGTCTCGTTCCCCGACAAAATTTTCTCGACCAGCAGGTAAATCGCGCGCCCATCTTCCGGGAGAGGAATGCTCAGCGCAGCCGCGCATTGCCGTTGCAACTTTTCGAAATATTCCTTCGGCAAATAGAGGCCGTCGGGGTGATCGATTCGCAAACCGGTCACCGCGCCCGCGCCGATAAGCTCGAGCAGCAATCGATGAGTCGCGTCGAACACTTCCGGCAATTCCATCCGGATTGCGGCCAGATCGTTGACGTCGAAAAATCGCCGGTAATTGATTTCCTCCGCAGCCACGCGCCAGAAAGCGAGGCGATAAGATTGGTCGTTCAGCAGCAGATCGAGCGCATCGAAACTTCTCGGCTCGCCCGGCGTGCCATTGATTTGCGTGACGGCCTGCATGACCGCGCGCTGGACCTCCGGCGCTTCCTGGCAGCGCCGCTCCAGCCGGCGTTTGATGATCTCTTTCTCCCGCGCGCGCTCCGCGATCCGTTCGGGATGGGTTTCGGTGCGGCGCGGCAGATAATCCAGCGCGGTGATGATGCTCTGAAATTCGGCGTAGAACTCTTCGCTCTTGAAGGCCGCCAGTTTTTCGAGCGCGACTTCGAGGATGTGCCGGTAAGTGCCCGGAGCGATCGGGAATTCGTGATCGTAATAATGCAGATAAAATGCGCCGGCGTCGAAGCGCACCTGCAATTCGCCGCGCTCCAGGACGCGTCCATATTGGTCGCCCAGGATCGGGAGCAGGACCTTGTCCTGAAGATCGGATTTAAGTGGCTTCCATTGGATGTCAAAATAGGGCGCGTAAAGGGAACTGGGTCCGTTTTCGAGCACGTCCATCCACCATTGGTTGAGCGGTTCGCCCACGCCCATGTGGTTAGGGACGAAATCGACGATTTGCCCCATGCCGTGTGCGTGGAGGTCGCCGATCCAGGCGTCGTACTCCTGGCGCGAACCGATGGCGGCATTCAGTTTGTTATGATCGGTGATGTCGTAGCCGTGGAGACTTTCGGCACGCGCCTGGAAATACGGCGACGCATAACAATCGCTGATCCCGAGCGCGTCGAGATACGGCACAATTTCGCGGGCCTGCGCAAAGGTGAACTGCCGGTTGAATTGCAACCGGTAGGTCGAAGCGGGAATGCGGGGATGGTGGGTGGTCACGAAGGGGAGAAAGCTTAGACAGGATTTAGAGGATGGACAGGATTCAAATCCTCACCGCACGGCGGTCATCCCGAGGCGCGCAGACGCAGAGGGACCTCACAAGCGTCCGAGACGGCGAACGATCCGGGGACGGCGTGGGCCGCCGAGAACGCCAATAATGAGAGACCCGACAGACCGAGTGCGAGGTCCCTCGCCGTCTCCGCGGCTCGGGATGACTATTATCATGGACTCGGTTCAAATCCTCTTAACCCCCGCCTACATTTTTTCAGGAACCTTAATCCCCAAAAGATCCAGACCGCGATGAAGAACCCGTGCTGTCAACTCGCAAAGCGCGAGGCGCGAGCTCCGAGCCGGCTCTTCCGATTTCAAAACAGGGCACGCTTCGTAGAACGCATGGAAGCTGTTGGCCAGCTCGAAGAGATAATTCGCGAGAATGTTAGGGCGGAAATCGTTCAAGACCGTGGGAACCACTTCGGCAAACTGGCAAAGTTTCAACGCGAGCGTTTTCTCCTCCGGCTCGGGTGCAGCCACGGGCCCGTGGCCCGTCCCCGCATCGGTCATTTCTCCCGGGACGCCCCACAGGGGCGTGGCTACAGCGGAAAATTCCTCGCCGGCTTTTCGGAAAATGGAGCGGATGCGGACGTAGGCGTTCTGCAAATACGGCGCGGTGTTGCCTTGGAACGACAGCATCCGGTCCCAGGAAAAAATGTAATCCGTCATGCGATACTGCGAGAGATCGTAATATTTCACCGCCCCAATCCCGACCTTTTGGGCGATGTCGATCTTCTCGGATTCCTCGAGATCAGGGTTCTTTTGTTCAATGATCTTGCGGGCCCGCTGGACCGCCTCATCGAGCAAGTCGCGCAGCGGCACGTTCTCGCCCGAGCGCGTTTTCATCAGCTTGCGGTCCTCGCCGAGAATGCTGCCAAACGTAATGTGACGAAAGTCGGCCGTGTAACCTTCGCGGCGCGCGATCGCGATGATTTGTTTGAAGTGCAGGATCTGCGGCGCGCCGACGACCAGCCAGACCGTGTCCGCCTCTAAATCCTGGATTCGATAATCCACCGTCGCGATATCGGTGGTCGCATAATTGAAACCCCCGTCGCTCTTGCGAATGATGGCGGGCTTTTCCGCCAGCTCAGGAATGTCGCGGAAGAAAACGCAGACCGCGCCTTCGCTGATTTCGGCGATGCCCGATTTGAGCAAACGCTCCACCACCGCGGGCAGGCGATCGTTGTAAAAACTTTCGCCGCGCTGGATGTCGTAATGAATATCCAGGACCTGATACGCGCGCTCGAATTCCTTCATGGAAAGGTCGACCGTCTCTTTCCAAATCGAGAAATTCTCCGGGTCGCCTGCCTGGAGTTTGACCAGTTCCTCTCGGACCGCCTCGCGCACCTGGGGATCGCTTGTCGCTTTTTCGTTGGTCTCTTTATAGATGCGGACGAGCTCGGCGATCGGATCGCGCGCGAGTGCTTCGCGATCGAGCAGATTCTTCCAGCCGTAAATCACCATCCCGAACTGTGTGCCCCAATCGCCGATGTGATTGTCACGGATGACGTCATGCCCGAGAAAGGTGGCGATCCGCGCCAGCGCGTCACCCAAAACAGTACTGCGAATATGACCGACGTGCATCGGCTTCGCGACATTGGGCGAGCCGAAATCGATCACGATCCGTTTCGGCACCGCGGCTTTCTCGAGACCGAGCCGGTCGTCGCGCAACAGTTCCGCGGCTTTCTTCGCGATCGTCTCAGGCCGAAGGGTCAGGTTGATGAAACCAGCGCCCGCGATCTGCGGCGGATTGCAGCATTCACTGACGTCGAGATGGTCGATGATCTTCTGCGCCAGGGCGCGCGGATTTTCTCCAAGCTGTTTCGCGAGGACGAGCGCGGCGTTGGTTTGGTAATCGCCGAAACGCGGATCGGTCGCGGGTGTGACCGCGCCGGCGGACGGAAGGTCAGCCGCGGAAAGCGCTTCCGCCAGCTTCCGCGCGAGGAGCGCTTGAAACGTTTCCATGGGACGCGCCGCCTCTATTTTTGGGCGCGGTCACGGAAGATCGCCAGAATCTCCTCAGCCGAGGGAGCGGCCGCGAGACTCTCGCGGATACTTCGGTCGTTCAGAAATTTTGCGATGGAAGCGAGGGTGCGCAGGTGCGTTTGAAACTGGTTCTTCGGCACGATGAAGAGCACGACGAATTTCACCGGCGCGTTATCGAGCGCGTCGAACTCGATCCCCTGCGACGAGCGGCCGAAGGAAGCCACCACCTCGTCGATCCGATCGGACGAGGCGTGCGGGATGGCGATGCCGAAACCAATCCCGGTGCTCATCGTTTCCTCGCGCTGCTTCAACGAAGCCAGAATGCTTTCCCGGTCCGCGGGTTTGATTTTGCCCTGGCTCACGAGCAGATCGATCAGCTCGACGATGGCCGACCAACGCTCGGTCGCTTTCATCTCCGGGATGATTTGCTCGGCAGAGAGTAGGCTGGCCAAGGACATGAAGATTCCCGATTGGGAGCGAAAGCTTATCTTGAGCGCTTCGGATGACAAGCGTCATTTGGCTTCGCGCAATCCAGCGTGAAAGCCATCTCTTGCTCACGCTCTTGATCGTGCTCTTAATCTTTCTAACCAGCGGCGCGGCAAGACAAGGATCAAGAGCACGATCAAGATCATGAGCAGGAAAAGATTCTCCCTAATGGTTGCCCTCTTCCTGGCGGCGGCCTCCGCGCAAGCCGAGCCCGCCATGTGGGTGATCCGGGAAAAGGAGTCGACCATTTATCTGATCGGAACGCTGCACCTCCTCCGGCACGACACCGACTGGAATTCCGCCAAGGTGAAGAAGACGGTAAACGAGAGCACCGAGCTGTGGTTGGAGATCGCGGACCTCGACGATCAGGCGGCCATGATGCAACTGGTCATGAAATACGGCATGGATCGAGAGAGGCCGCTTTCCAGCAAATTGACTCCGGCGCAGAAGGAAAAGCTGGCGAAAGTCGCGGGCACTTATGGGGTCGTCGTCGCTGGCCTCGAGCCGATGAAGCCGTGGGTGGCGGCAATGCTGCTGACTGTGTTGCCATTGCAAAAAGCCGGTTACGATCCGAACTCCGGCGTCGACCGTCTGCTCCTGGCGCAGGCTAAAAAGGAAGGCGATAAGATCTGCGGGCTCGAAACCATGGAGCAGCAGGTCCGCGTTCTCGCCGATCTTCCCGAGAGCGAGCAGGTCGCTTTTCTCGAAGCGACACTCGACGAGGTGGAGAAGGGATTGAACGTCCTGGACAAATTGGCGAAGGCCTGGATCGATGGAGACACCGAGACCATCGGTCGCGTGCTGGTGGATGATTTTAAAAAAGAAGCGCCGGCCGTGTATGAGAAATTGCTCGTGCAACGCAACATCGCCTGGAGCGAAAAAATCGCGGAGATGCTGAAGGGTTCGGGCGTGAAACAAATAGCGGTCGGCGCCGCGCACCTGGCCGGCCCCGATAGTGTCCAGGCGCAGCTCGCGAAACGCGGGATCAAGGTCGAGCGGTATTGAAGGAATGACGAATGTCGAAACAATGACGAAGCCCGAGATCCGAAGGCGCGCCTAAAGCCTGGCAGCTCCCCGAGAGGGACCTGGAAGTACGTCGAAAGGAATCGCGTCGCGCGATCGACGGTGCTCTTGGAAACGCGGGAGCCTTCGATTCCGATCGCCTGCGGCGTCGAGACGATTCCTCCCTCGACATCAATGACGCGACTACGTTTTAATCACGGACGTTATTCGAAGTGATGTCTGCTCGGGTCTTGTTTTTACTTTTGATGTTGGCGAGCTCGACTAACCATGCCGAGTCACCAAGCTTAACAGTATATGCTGCTTCCCGCTCCGCACGTCCGTCCAGTTACGGAGAAGGGAATGCCGGATTCGCGGTAGTTCGCGAGACGGTTCCTCTAGCCTTGCAGCAAGGGGACAACGACATTCTAGCGCCGGCAGTGAGTCCGATGCTGGATCCGGTATCTGTGATGTTGTTTGATCGGATCGGCAAATCCGATTTCCGGATCTTGCAGCAAAAATTCCGAGCCGATGTCTTGACTGAACAGACCATGCTATCGCGGTGTGAAGGCCAAACAATCCCATTTCAAATTCAGGAAGGGCAGGGCATGCGCGAGGTGATGGGAAAGATTGTCCGGGCCGGATATTGGAATCGGTCGGGTGACTCGGTCGAGAAAGCACACGAGCCGATCATTGAGATGGATGGTCGCTACGTATTTAGACTCCCAGGGACCCCAGTTTTTCCAAAGCTTCCGGACGCTGAACTTCTCAGGCCGGAATTACGATGGAAAATCGCTGCGACAAAACCGGCCAAGGTGGATGCCGAGCTTATTTATCTCACCGATGGATTGGGTTGGCACGCCGACTACAACGCCCTCATGACT
>JBEEHO010000387.1:0-8256 GCA_041167425.1 Verrucomicrobiota bacterium
TGGAGAATCCGTTCGAGCATCTCAGCGAAAGCTTGAACCTCACCGCGGAGCAGAAGGCCAAGGTCCAGCCGATCCTCGATCAAACGAAACCGCAGCTTGCGGCCATCCATCAGGAGGCGATGGAAAAGATGCGCACGCTCATGGAAAGCACCGGCGCGCAGATCCGCCCGTTGCTCACCCCCGAGCAACAGCAAAAATTCGATGCGATGAAAAAGGCGCACGAAGACATGCGCAAGGCGATGCAGGAAATGCACGACGCCCAGAAAAAGTAACTGCCTTGGATTAGGGGAAACAAGCGGCGACGATCGAAAGGTCGTCGCCGCTCTTTCTTTGGCCGGGCAGACGCGCTGGGCCTACTGGGTACCAGACTAACGTCCCTACCCACAGCTAACTCTCGTGGTTTAATTCGCGCCGGGCCTACGGCGTCTTAACCGTCGCGGAGAAGACTTCTTCCATGCCGATGTTGCGACTGCATCCTGCGACGGCATCGAGCTGGCGGCGGCTATCAGTCCAGATCGGATAAGAGATACCACCGTAAGAGACAAGGCCTTCGTAGTCGCCCTGCTGGTTTCCGTAGTTGATTCCAGAACACGGAAAGAGCCCGCCGCAGTCATGTTCGTTTGAGCTAACATTGCTTACCCGAATGTCAGGCGCCAGCCAGGTCTGGCCACCATCCTTCGATTGCGCCAGGTAGTAGTCGGTCATATAACGGGAGCCGGTTTTATCGTTGCGTGTGTCGTAGAACGCCGTGTTGACGTCGCCGGTCACGGGATCGACCGACATCCAGTGATTGAAGCGATCGACTTTAACGGAGAGTTGGTCTGGGACCGCAGTGCGACTCGACCAGCTGGTGCCGCCATTATCCGAGTATGAGATGAAGATATCCGTGGTTCCGGCTGACGTCACGTCCATCCAGGACGCGTAAATTCGTCCCCGGTGCGGACCGTTCGAGCGATCGACATCGAGTGAAGGATAAACCAGAGCGCCGCGAAATGATTCCGCTGGAATGGCGATGTCGAAGGGCAGGGTTTTGGTCGAGATAATGCGCGGTGTCTGCCAGGTTCGGCCCCCATCGGAGGAGCTATTAAAGACGATCGCGTTCGCAGCATAATCATTCCAGGCGACATAAACTTCGCCGTTAGGTCCGACAGAAGGCGATGCTCCAATCGAGTGACCCGGGCCGTTCGGATCGTCCACTCGAGTAATCGTAAAGGTCGCGCCGTGATCGGTGGAAGTAGCTACCCTAACTCCGCCACCACTGGAGCCACCCGCGGCCGCGTCCCACGCAATATAAACATTGTCCCGGTAAACGCTCTTCTGGTTCGTGTCGGCGGTAATCATCGGCTTGTCGTTAAAGTGACCCGAGCCGCCCTCGAAGCCGAAGAAATTCACGGACGAATAAGTCTTCCCGCCATCGGTGGACCGGGCAACGGCCATCTCGGAACCGTTCACGCCCGAGCCGTTGCCGAAGAAAACAATAATGTAGCCGTAGAAAAGATTGCCGCGGGTATCGAAGGTAAGAGTCGGATCGGAGCCGAAATCGATCCCATTCGCGCCGATGGGAGGAGGCAGCGGCAGATCGACGCCGCCCCAGCTGGCGCCGCCGTTGCTCGAGTAGTAACCGCGCATGGGCAACCGAAAGATTTCATTCGAACCTCCCGCGAGCATCCTAGGAGAGCGGGTGTTGAGCGTAATGAAGGTCTCACTCTGCGGGCCGCACTCGTTCGAGACATCGACGTTGTTGCCGGAGTTGACGGACGACGTGGCGCCGCTATCTCCCATAGGTCCGTTCTTCGCGAGATAGGTATACTTGTCCCACCAGGTTGGGTCGTGTGAACTGTTCTGCGCGAAACTGCCGCCGACTGAGGCAAGCATCGCGCCAATTACCAGAGGGACCAGGCGAAGAACTGATTTCATAAGTTATTTTCCTTTGAGAGACGCCAAGCCTGGCTCGGATTGTCCAGGTTAAGCAAGCTAAAATTGCCCGGGAGTGACGGCCGTCCTTACGCCTGGCTCGAGGGAGGGCGCGGTGCCGCCCAGAAGCGATAGACCAGCGCGCCGAGCCCGAGAATAACAACGCCGATCCCGGCGTTTTGCGGGAATCTCACAAGCGTGCTGATGGCCACGCCCCAACAAGCCAGCACGAAGAGTGAGGTGGTAAAGGGATGCCACGGCACCCGGACCAAATCGCCCTCCGACTCCTCTGTTCGATCCCGGCGGGCCCGGGCGCGGAAAACCAGCAGAGACGCGCCAGTCAGTCCAAAGAAGAGCACATCAATGGTTACGACGTAGTTCAGGATCTGCTCATACCTTCCCGTCATCGCCACGAGGGCAGCCCAGACACCTTGCAGCACGATCGCAATAACTGGAACTCTGGTTCGCGGGTTCAGCTGACCCACTGCCTTGAAGAAGACGCCGTCGCGCGCCATGGCATAGTAGACCCGTGGAGCAGTGAGAATGCTCTGGCTAAGAAAGCCCACCGTGGAGATGGCGATCCCACAAGCAATCAACTTCGCGCCGCGCGAACCCAGGGCCTGGCGCATCACCTCGGACGCAGGGGTGGTGGTATTCGCCAGGCCGGCTACGCCCAACGCACGCAGACAAACATGGGTAACGAGAAGGTAGACAATAATGACCCCCGCTACTCCGATAAACAATCCACGCGGCAGGTCTCGCCTTGGGTCACGCATCTCGCCACTGACAAAGGTCGCCGTTTGCCAGCCACCATAAGCGAAGAGCACTGGCACCATCGCGGCGGCCAATCCTTGCCAGACGCCACCTGTCGTGCCAGCGCCAATTGCAACAGTTGTCGTTAGGTCCGGTGCCGCCGGGCTAACCATCATCCAGCCGACACCGATCAACAGAGCTATGGCGCCGAGCTTCGTTAGCATCAAGGCGCTTTGAACGTTACTGCCAGAACGAATGCCCATGCAATTGATCACAGTTAGAACTCCCAGGGTTAACGCAGCAATGACCTGCTCCGGAACAGCCAGGCCCGAGAGCTCCCGGAAGTAACGGCCAAAGATGATCGCCGCGCCAGCCATGCCCCCGGTTTGAACCACGAGCAACAAGGTCCAGCCATACAAGAACGCGACGATCGGATGGTAAGCATCGCGAAGGTAGGCATACTGTCCGCCTACTCGAGGCCGGAGCACCGCCAGCTCGGCGTAGACAAACGCGCCTATGAGTGCGATCACGCCGCCGATCAGCCAGGCGCCCAGCACCAGCACCGGCGTATGCACCTCGCGCGCGACTACCGACGGATTAACGAAGATACCCGCGCCGATGATCCCGCCCATCACGATCATGGTGGCGTCGAACGGCCCCAGTCTGCGCGCCAACGACGGCTCGGGAATCTCGTCCTTCGAACCGGTCATCGCAATCGCACGAACAGGACCCCGATGTAGAGGGCAAAAAGGACTGCGGTTACCACAACCGCGACCTTGTGGTACCATTCACGGCGGGTTATCGCCGCGATGAGTCCGGTCAGAAGAAAGACGATATGAAAGCCGAGATTACGAGACTCGGGTAAGGCCCCGCTCAGCACCAAATCCTTTCCGATGCTGGCTAACCCCGCGAGAACGGCCATGGCAAAAAACCAGCTGTGATGCGCGTAGTAATTAGCGCGGAGATCGATCTCGTTTTCACCGAAGAAGTCGGGAAGCACGAGGCCCGCTAACATATAGAGCGCAATCGTGTGCACGAGCACAATGGCGAAAGCGCCGAAGGTCCAATTGTGATGGGACCGCAGGCCGAACATCGCCCACCAGGTCTGCACATAGATCAGGAGAAGCAGACCTGCCCACGCCAGCGCCGGCCAGTAAAGCCTGATTCGCTGCCGGGATAGTAGTATTCCGCGAAAACCCTTCAGAATCTGGGTGATGGCAAGACCGAGGATGATCGAGAGAAGAACTGACAGGTAACTGAATTCGTCCATGTTAATTTGACAGGCGCCACCGCCTTCTTAGCAGTCTCGCGCCGCTGCTGTCCAACTTTAGATACATGGACCTTCTGTAACGGCGGTCAGCGACGCAACTCTCTCACTCCCCATTACCGCGACGTCACCATTCGCGCTAAAACGGCTGACGCGGTGGTGGGTCGCTGGGTGTGCGTTCGCCACGGATGAGTTGATCAATCGGCGAGACCTTCGCCCCCGCCATTAATTTGTCGGTGGGTTAATAACCGTCAGACCATATAGGTCTTCCGAAGCGAAGAAGGTGTAATCGCGCTGGGCTCTTTTGAGCGCCTCATCTCCAAGGTCCACCACCAGGTGTCCCAGCGCGCGGCGCACTCGCACGCGTTCCTCTTTTGGCAACTGTTGCCTGTCGGCAAACTCGAGCCAGCGCGCCGAGCAATCGATGACCCATGGATACCAGAGATACTTGATCAGCCTTCTGCCCGCGCCGTCCTTGCCGTCGAAGCGCGTATACTGCGCCAGGAACTCGCCACCGTTCACCGGAAAGGACAGGTCGCGGCGCGCGAACAAGGCCAGTTGCCGCGGGATTTCCTGCAGCAGCGCGGGCGGAATGGAAAAATCCGGTAACGCCTTTTGCGTTTGCAGGAGCTCGGCGAAAATCTGGATAGTTAAGCCATCGTAGATCTCCAGCGTATCTTCGCCGATGCCACGCCAGCCCGGCGGCTCACCTTTTGGGTCAAAATGATCAACCAGCCATTGCGCCGTCTGCCTGATTAATTGGTCCCGCCGCTCGGGGCCGCCTTCCCACGCCAGGTGGGCCTCATGGGCCTGTAACAAGGCGAGCAAGGCCAGAGTGGTCGAGTAAAGATGGTGTTTGTTCGGGTCCTTTTGCGACGGAAGCATGTTCCACCCGCCGCTGTTAGTCGGATGATACTCCTTTAGGATTTCCTGCACATACTCGTAATGCCGCAACACAATTTCCCGCTGATTGGCTTCCAGTAAATCGGGCGTGGCGAGGACTGCTCCCAAGGCTGCCCCGATCCAGAGAACTGGCGTTGATTTGTCGTATTCCACGCCATCGAGATCGATCCAGCGGTAACGTCGATGAGGTTCGTTCATTTCAAGCGCCGGCGCGAAAGGGGTTTCGAGCGAGGGAAGAAACTGGCGCTGCGCCTCACGATGATCCGGCATCCGGTAAATGGCGAAGAGCGCTTGCGAATGCGCCCAGATTTCTGAGGTGTTACTAACGTTGGGAGGCGCCGCCGAAATCCAGCCATCCTTAAGTCTCTCCCGAAAAACTCCGAGAAGCTCGCCCCTCAGTCTGGCCGCGGTCTTGCGAATCTCGGCCTCCGAGTGGACACGGCGGAATACAGATAGCTCTCGCCGGTCGAGATGGGTGCGGATCGCTTCACCTAGCGGAACATTCAAGCCGGCGTCCGCCACCGCGGTGTAGATCAAGCCGGCTACTACCGCCATGCCAATGGTTGCAGCTCCGAGGCGAATCCGCTGCCGCATCTGACGCTGGCGTTCGCGCTGACGCAACTCGTCGTAGGGAACGCCAATGATTCCGGCGATGAGCTTCAAGAGAGCGTTGCGCCTGCCATCCTTGCCTTCGCGCGCATCGGCGGCAATCGGCTCGGCGGGCTCGCTGGAGATCTCACCACCGCGATCCAACTGGAAACGGACCGCGCTGGGAAAAGACTCCAGCAGGCCGGAATCGGCCGGCGCGTTTGGCTCACCATCCACAATCAGGCAGAAAACGCGGTCCTCGCGGCCCATGCTCTTGTAGAGCTTTACCTCTTCGTTGACCCATCTCGAAGCGGCGGACCGCGGAGAGCAAATAACTACCAGCGCGCGAGAGAGGCGGAGCGCGCCGGTTATGTTCTCGCCCAGGCTCGACGAGCTGGCCAGTTCCTCACGATCGCGAAAGACCGGGAAGATCCGTTTCGGGACCGCGCCGACGGGCTTCGCGTTGCGCACGAGCCGCGCCGGGACGCGATAGGTCTCCAAAGCCGCATGCAGCCAATCGCCCCACTTCGCGTCGGCGTGGCTGTAGCTAATGAAAGCCCAATACTTAAACTCGTCGCTTTCCAAACGATGCCTTAGTTATAAGAGTAAGATCGCACAGGCAATAGCAGGAAACAGGCGCAGAGTCGTCGCCGCATCAGTCTCTTCGCTTTTCGTCGAAATCGATGAACTCCGGGATCGTGATGATATCGGTCCGATGAGCAATGCCGTACTTTTCCTTCTGCTCCTGGAGAAGCGGCGTGGCGAAGTCGTTCCAGCCCAGCTTGGTAATAAACCCGTTCCAGACTGTCAGATCGCCTGGGTTCAAGCGGCGGCCGTTGAGATAACACCATTCCAGGATTTCCTCGTCAGTCCCGCCCTTCAGCACCCGCTGGCACAGAACGTTGTAGTTCACCCGCAGAAAGTTCGTGCAGGCGCCGTCGGCACCCTTCGGTTTTCCAAGATTCTCGTGGTAACTTTCCGGCAATTCTCCGCGGGCGTGCAGACGAATCTTGTCCAGCATCCGCGGGAAATACATCATCCCGCTCGTCATTTCCATAGGGCTTTTGGGGTACGTGCTCATTTCCTGACTTAACCGCAGTTCGGCCTCTGTCGCAAACAGATGCGGGATGCAGCCTTCCTATTTCGCATCCGGCATCTCGCGTCCCGTATCACTTGCCGCTTGTCACTCGTCGTTGCGTTGACGACATTCGACCCATGGATTGCCCGTTCAAGAGCGACCAGGAGCCCGCCTATTACGGCAGCTACCTCGCGGTCGATAAGCTTCTCGGTTTACAGGCGCCGCTCAGCCTCATCGAAGGCAAGCTCCATGCCCACGATGAAATGCTATTCATTATCGTCCACCAGACCTACGAGCTGTGGTTCAAACAAATCCTCCACGAGCTCCAGGCCTGTTGCGAAGTCTTGCAGCAACCTTCCGCTGATGACAACGGCCCCGACATGAACGTCGTGGTTCATCGCCTGAAGCGGATTGTCGAAATCTGGAAGCTGCTCAATCATCAGGTGGACGTTCTGGAAACCATGACGCCCTTGGATTTTCTCGACTTCCGCTCCTCGCTCGAGGGCGCCTCCGGCTTTCAAAGCACCCAGTTCCGGCAGATCGAGGCCAAGCTGGGCCTGCGCATGGAGAATCGTTTTCGGCCCGATTACTACAAGCACACCGAGATCGGAGGCTTTAGTCCTGCCGACTATAACGTCATCGTCGAAGCCGAAAAGACCACCACTTTGCTCAAGCTGGTCGAGCAGTGGCTGGCCCGAATGCCTTTCTTCCAGGACTCCTTCTGGGCCGATTGGAATCAGCCGCCAAGTGATGGAGCAACAGACAGCAAGGAAGGCAAGTTCTGGAGCCAATACCGGCAGCTCTACGAAGTAAGTCTCTCCGAGCGTGATGAAAGAAAGGATCTGCTCGACAAATTTGATGAGACCTTCTTCAAGGCCGGCGCCGGTGACTTCACTCCGGCTTCTCTCCGGGCTGCTCTTTTCATCATGCTCTACCGCGACGAGCCTCTCTTCCGTCTCCCTTTCGCCCTGCTCAACACGTTGATCGAGATCGACGAACAGCTGGGCAATTTCCGCTACCGCCATCTCCAAATGGTCCGCCGGATGATCGGAACCAGGATCGGCACGGGTGGCAGCAGCGGTGAGCAATATCTCCAGGGTGCCGTGAACAAGAACTACATTTTCAAAGAGCTGGCTGGCGTCATAACCTTCCTGATCGAACGCCGTAACCTCCCTCAATTACCCAGGCGGTTGCACGAAGCACTCCGCTTCAGTTCCAAAATGTAGAGGTGCTTGTGCCAGGCACCTAACCACAGCAGACAGGCGCCTGGCACAAGCGCCTCTACCTTAACCAACACCAATCCCTGATCCATCATGGCGTTCGCGACCTTGAGGAAGCCGGCGATGTTCGCGCCGTTGACGTAGTTACCCGGAGTGCCGTACTTCTCGGCGGTGCGATGACAGACTTCGTGGATGGTCTTCATGATGTTATAGAGCCGGGTATCCACTTCTTCGCGCGTCCAGGAAATGCGCATGCTGTTTTGCGCCATCTCGAGACCGGAAGTGGCGACGCCGCCGGCGTTGGCCGCCTTGCCCGGACCGAAAAGAATTTTAGCGTCGAGAAATTGGCTCACACCGTCGATCGTTGTCGGCATGTTGGCGCCTTCTGAGACGACGTAGACTCCGTTCTTGAGGAGATTGGCCGCATCCTTCGCGTTGATCTCATTCTGGGTCGCACTCGGAAACGCGCACTCGGCCTTGTGATTCCAAAGTGGGTTATGATCGAGCGCCGGATCCGCCGGCGTAAAGGTCGC
>JBEEHO010000388.1:0-3846 GCA_041167425.1 Verrucomicrobiota bacterium
CGGTCGTGGAATGAAGAAAGAAAATTTTCGTTCGAGATCACCGATACCGGCGTCGGCATTGAAGCCGGGCAGCAAGAGCGCATCTTCAACGCGTTTGAACAGGGCGAGCTTTCCATTACCCGGCAGTTCGGCGGGCTGGGCCTCGGACTTACCATTTCGGACACGCTCCTAAAATTGCATGGCGGAACGATCAGCGTCCGGAGTGAAGGGAAAAATCGGGGCGCGTGCTTTCAGGTCAGGCTGGATATACTTCGTGAGCCCGCCGTCGCATCCCCCTCGGCCACAAATGGAGATGCGCCCGCGTTTCGAAGTTTGCGTTTGCTTCTGGTCGACGATCACGCCGATACGCGCCGCACTCTTTCCCGGTTGCTCGGCAAATGCGGGCATGAAGTTTCCACGGCTGATTGCGCGCAAAACGCGCTCACGCTTCTCAACCGCGACCGCTTCGACGCGCTCATCAGCGACATCGGCCTTCCCGACCACAGCGGCTACGAGCTCGTGCGCGAAGCGAAGGAGTGCCAGCCGCTGAAGGGAATCGCGCTCAGTGGTTTTGGGATGGAAGAAGACGTCCGCCGCAGTCTCGAGGCCGGCTTCGATTATCATTTAACCAAGCCGGTGGAATTTGACGATCTGCGATCGCTTCTGCAAAAGATCACGTCTTAATTGCGAGTGCTATCGATGAAGGCCAGATAATTCACCAGCCATGCCGAAATATCTTGTCGTCAGTACCAGCGGAAATCCCGAGAGCAACAGCCGGACAATGGGGCAGGCCGCATTCGCGCGTCTGCAAGAGGCGAAGGTGGATTGTGCGTGGCTCGATCTGCGGGATCTCGATTTGCCCATATGCGATGCAGATACTTGCTATGCGCAGCCGGCGGCGCAAAGGCTCAATGCTGCGATCGAAACGGCCGACGCGATCCTCGTCGCCACCCCCGTTTACAATTACGACGTCAGCGCCGCGGCGAAAAACATGGTCGAGCTGACGGGGAGCTCGTGGGAAGACAAAATCGTCGGCTTTCTTTGCGCGGCTGGAGGCATGAACAGTTACATGTCGGTCATGGCTTTCGCGAATAGCCTGATGCTCGACTTTCGCTGCGTCATCATCCCGCGTTTCGTTTATGCGACGGGCGATGCCTTTTCTGGTGACAAGCTCAAGGATCAGAAGGTCGCCCAGCGCATCGAAGAAGCGGCGACAGAGTTGATTCGTTTCGGGCAGGCGCTGCGCGGTTGAGCGCCTATCTTGCGGCCCCAACGCGCGCGGCATCGGCGTAAATATTGCTGCAATGCGAAGCCCGCAGGGCTTCTCCGAGCTTCTCCGAAAAACAATCATGGAGAGGAAAACCAAACCGTCCCGTAATCATATCCGCTGCGTCCTCGCGCTCTGGCTGATCTTCAGCTCCGCGCTCACCACGCGGGCCGAGCGCATCAATCAGGAAGGACGCATTCTGGGACCGGCGCCCGTGGTGACCACGGCCACTTTGTTCAATACGCCGGCAGCGGACGCCATCGTGGCAGCGATGCAGATCATGCCGCGTGACAGCGCGTGGAATGAAGATGTTTCACAACGCCCGCTGCTCGCGAATTCCAGCGCGATGATCGCGCAGATTACAAACGATCTCGGAACCACCCGGCGAACATTGCGCCCATTCTACGAAATGAATTACGCGCTCGTGCCGGACAACCAGCCGCGCATCACCATCCCGTTTTTCAATTACCCCGACGAATCGGATCTGGATGGCGGCGCGTTTCCAAACGGCAGCTATCCCATCCCGCCCAACCTGCCGATCGAAACCTGGCCGAAAGGCACGGGGAACCTGACGCTGCCACAATGGCAGCAGGACGTGAACAACACGGGTGGCGATCGCCACGCGATCATGGTAGCGCCGGGCGCCGGTGCGATTTGGGAAACATGGCTGACCCGGCTGACGCAAAGTGGATGGCAAGCTTCGAACGGAGCGAAGTTCGATCTCGATTCCGATGCATTGCGTCCAGCGGGCTGGACCTCGGGTGATGCCGCGGGTCTGCCGATGTTTCCGGCGCTCGTTCGTTATGACGAATGCGAGCGCGGCATGGTCGAGCACGCCGTGCGGTTGGTCGTCGCAAAAACGCGGCGCGAATATATTTATCCGGCGCGGCATTACGCATCTTCGATTCCAGCAACTTCAGTAAACTACCCCGCGATGGGCCAGCGCTTGCGGCTGAAAGCGAGCTTCGTCATTCCGGCTGCCTGGACGATCGAAGAACGAGCGGTGCTTCTCGCGCTGAAGAAATACGGCGCAATCGTCGCCGATAACGGCAACTTCTTTTCCATCTCGGTGTGCCCTGACGATCGCTTCAACGCCAGCGCGTTCGATCATCTTTCGACCATCACGCTCGATAACTTCGAAGTGATCCAAACGACCGGGCCTAACGAAGGGCCGCGGTCGCCCGGCGCACCAACAGCTGCGGCCGGGCCGGATCAATTCATCGAGTTGCCGATGGACGCTACCCTGAACGGCATTGTGAATGCGCCGCTCGGAAACGCTTCGATTCAATGGCGGCTCTATTCGGGACCGGCCCCGGTGGTATTTGCAAATTCAAATCAGGCCGGCACGACCGCGAGTTTCACCAAGCCTGGCACCTACACGCTGCTGCTAAGCGCCGATGATGGCGTTCACGCCATTGCTTACGACGCGCTGGTCGTGCGAGTGACGGCACGCGCGAGCATGGGAAATATTTCTACCCGGGTAGATGTGGGGAGTGGAGAGGGCGTTTCCATCGGTGGTTTTATCATCGCTGGCACTATCGCCAAACAGGTTGTGATTCGCGCGATGGGACCATCGCTGGCCGGCGCGGGAATTCAGGGTTCGCTCGCCGATCCGGCACTCGAGTTGCGCGACTCCAGCGGAACGCTGCTCAAGGCGAATGACAATTGGAAAGAATCGCAGGAGCAAGCCATCCGCGATACCATGCTGGCGCCGCCTAACGACCTGGAATCCGCCATGGCCGTTTCTCTCCAGCCCGGCGCCTACACGGCGATCGTGAGCGGCACGAATAACAGCACGGGCGTAGGCCTGGTGGAAGTTTACGATTTGCAACGCTCGCCGGTTTCGAAGCTGGCAAATATCAGCACCCGCGGATTGGTTGGAAGTGGCGATCGGGTGATGATCGGGGGATTAATTCTGGTCGGGCCGGACTTCGGGAGAATTCTCTTTCGCGCGATTGGACCTTCGCTTGCTACCGCGGGAATTCAGCAGGCGCTGGGCGATCCCCAGCTCGACTTGTTCGATGCGCAAGGAACCAAAATAGCTTCGAACAATAATTGGAAAGAATCGCAGCAGGCAGCCATTCAGGATACCGGAGCTGCGCCGACCGATGATCTCGAGGCAGCTATTCTCGCCGATCTCCTTCCGGGAAATTATACCGCGGTCGTAAGCGGCGCGAACGGCGGAACCGGCATCGCATTAATCGAAGCCTACCATTTGCAGTAACGGCGCAGCCGCGTCGGGCTACTTCCCGATGAGAATCAAGATGCCGGCGATGAGCGCCAGAATGGGAAGCAGAATGCTGGCGGCGCCGAGAGAAACTCCGAAGATGCCGATGATGCCGACGAGGATGAGATAAATCGCCAGGACGAGCATGCCGATGTTTTTTGTGATCATTAGGGCGATCCTGAACGAAGGAGATTGGTTGTCACGCGCAAAGGAGACGGTGAAATTCGGCCGCCATTGTGCGGTGAAACGGAAGCAGGCATAATCAGTTCATGAATCTCTGGGTTGGCACGTCAGGTTTTCAGTACGCGGAATGGAAAGGGACTTTCTATCCCGAAGATTTGTCCACGGCGAAGATGCTCCCGTTTTATGCGGA
>JBEEHO010000389.1:0-6244 GCA_041167425.1 Verrucomicrobiota bacterium
ATCGTGGTGAACCAGGCCTATTTCTTCCAGACCCCGATACGCAGCCGGATTATATTGAGCCGCGAGCGAAAGCATGTGCCCGTACTTTTCCAGCTTCTCCACGCCGCCCCGGCGTAATGCTTCCCGCCACGCGGTGAGCGCGAGGGCGGGCTGCGAGGCGAGCCAGGCGCTGCCCTCTTCAAAAGGGACTTCGTAGGCATTGGGTTCGAGAAAACGCGCGCGCCGGAAATCGTCCAGCGCATCGGCTGGCGGTCTTCTCGCGCCGACCTTTCCGAGCGCGCGCGAAAAATAAACCTGCCACTTCAGCGGTGTCCATTCGAGGGCGCGCGTGGTGCGTTGAATTGTTTCCTCGAAATTTCGCCCTCGATTTGCAATCGATGCCTGGCGCATTTCAATCTCCGCGCCAATCGCGCCGGGCAGGGGCATTTCGTAGCGCGTGGCGACAACCCAGGCGATGCCGGCCGCGAAAAGCAGGAATCCAATTAATCGAAATACGACTGGGGCCAGCGAGCTGGGGCGTAATTCCGCCGGGCGGCGCAGCGCCATTCCGAGAAGAAATATTCCCACAAAAGCGGTTCCGATTCGGTGGCCGGAAACATCCACCACCCCATGTAAAATGAAGAGCGCTGCGGCAATCAAGGCGGCAAGCCGGAAACGCTGATTGGTTCCCTCCTGCAATGGAAAAACGCGCCAGATCAGAAACGCGATGCCGGCAATCGCCAGGATGATGGCGGGCCAGCCCATTTCGACCCAGAGCCAGAACCAATCGCTTTCCGGATGGATCACGCGCGAACCGGTGAGAGAAGCGTCGCGAAAGATGGCGAAGATGCCGTCAAAATTTCCCAGACCAATGCCGCACCAGGGCGAAGCGCGAATGAGTTGGAGTGCGTCGCGGAAAATGGCCCAGCGCAAATCGGTGGTCACGTCGCCGGTCTCACCGGAGCGAAGGTGAAAGCGCTCGAAGGTTTGCCCGCCGAAGACCAGAAGCACCGTGGCCAAAACCAGCAGCAACGAAAGACCCAGGGCGATGCGCGCGACGGAACCTTTGCGCAGTGCGAAAGCGGCAAGCCAGAAGGCCATTCCGGCCGCGAGAATGAGGATGCCCGCGCGAGAGAAATCGAGGACGATCGCCCACACGATCAGGGCGAGCGCGATCAACCATGCGATCCAGCGTTTCCGGCCATGGCGGATATCATCCTGGCCGCACGCCAGGATCACGACGGCGGTGAGACCGAAAAGATTCGCCGTCTGATTGCGATTCGGGAAAGGGCCGAAGCCGCGCTGGTTATGCCAGAAAGGGAGGGCAGCGTGCCCGGAATAAAGCGCGATGCAAAGTGCGGCGAGCAGGACAATGCCAGCGGCGAGAAATCGAAGTTGCTGCCGGACCTCGCGCAGGTCCAGATCGAGCGCGCTCACGTAATAAAGCCAGCTCAAGGCCGCGACCAAACTGACCACGCACCCGAGGCTGAGCCAGGGTTGCGGCGAGAGTGTACTGGGCAGGTTGATCCCGAAATCGTTCAGGAGAACGAGGCGCCAGGCCGGCTGGAAAAACCAGCGCGCAGGCAGGAATGCCGTCGCCGCACACGCGGTCAGGGCGAGCATGATCACGTTCAAAATACGTCCGAGGGACGATCGCGGCGGATCGACCAGCAAGATAAGTCCCAGCAGCGCGATGATGATTCCTTCACTCCATTTTTCCGTCGCGCCACCGAGGAGACAGGCGAGGACGGGAAGGGCGGGAATCGCAACATTCCTCCACCAGCGGCCGGGGCTGGCCGTGAAACCAGAACGCGTTCTAGATTGCTTTTTTTGCATCAGGCGCAGGCGGGTTTCTGGTATGGGAATAGCTCAGGAAATAAGCAAGCGCTGCTCGCGCTTTCAAAGTCATATGGATGCGCCGGTTTTACCATGGGTTGAACGCGGGCGGCCATTGCGTACTCTCATCCCTGGCTTCGGGCAATAATCATGGTTACGCAACGCACGCAGGGATTGTATCGCGTTTTCCTGCTCTGCCAGATCCTGCTCGTCGCGGTTCTTTTCTGGTTTGGCGTCTGGGTGATGGTCACCTTTTACTCTCCCGGGGCGGAACTGACCTGGCGGCGCTATAGCATATACTGCGGGCTGCTGGTCCTGGGCATGACCATCGAGTCGCTCAGCCGCGACGGTTCGAAAAATTATTTCCTCCAGAACGAGTTGCTGCGCCAGCATCGGCTGAGCATGCGGCAGGTCTTCGCCAGCATCGGCACGCTCGTGCTTTATCTCATCGCGACCAAGGACGCTTTCATCTCCCGAATCTTTTTCTTCAACTTCGTCCCGTGGCTCTACGTCGCCCTGCTTTTTTCGCATCATTATCTGCCGTCCTTTCTGGCCCGGCGGATTTTTACCGGCGCGCGCGAAGAAAAAACGCTCCTGGTGGGATCGACCGAAAAAGCTGCGCAACTGCGAGCATGGCTGCGCCGAAAGGCGGATATCGGCCTACGCACCGTCGGTCTCGTTTGCGATGAGCAAATCGAGAAAACCTCCGACGGAATCCCCGTGCTGGGCAACTCGGATGAGCTTGAGAAAATCATCGTCGAACGCGGAATCACGCAAATCATCATGCTCGAGTTCCCGCTCTTCACCGAGATCAACCGCCATATTATTAGCGTCTGCGATCAGCTCGGCGTCCGGCTGCTTATCGTGAGCGATCTCGAGGAGAAGCTCCGTCATCCGGTAACGCATTTCGAGGACGATGGTTTTCGCTTCATTGGGTTACGGGAAGAGCCCTTGGAAAATCCACTTAACCGCTGCTTCAAGCGCGCGATCGACGTGGGGATTTCATTGCCGGTGATCATGTTCGTGTTTCCGTTGCTTACGGTCGTGGTCTGGCTGACCCAACGTCTCCAATCGCCGGGACCGCTCTTCCACGTGCAGACCCGGGCCGGCATGCACAACCGGCAATTCAAGATCTACAAGTTCCGCACCATGCGGCCCGATCACGAAGAAGTCGGGCGCCAGGCGCGCGCGGGCGACGAACGGGTTTATCCGCTTGGAAAATGGTTTCGCAAACTGAGCATCGACGAGGTGCCCCAGTTTTGGAATGTGCTTCTCGGCGACATGAGCATCGTCGGGCCGCGGCCGCACTTGATCGAACACAACCAGCAGTTTTCCCAGTTGATGTCGAATTATCATGTGCGCGCTTTTGTGAAACCGGGGATCACCGGTCTCGCGCAAGTGCGGGGATTTCGCGGCGAAGCACGAAACAACGCCGACATCGAGAACCGGGTGGCGTGCGACATCGAGTATCTCGAAAACTGGAATCTCTCGCTCGAATGCGGAATCATCCTGCGCACCTTCGTGCACGTCATCATCCCGCCGCGGACCGCTTATTAAAACTCCTGCTCCTGCTCCTGCTCCTGATCTTGCTCCTGCTCCTGATCTTGCTCCTGGATATTGCTCCTGATCTCTTCCCTGCGACGCTGAACCACGGATCAGGAGCAAAATCATGAGCAGGAATTTGCTATGACGCTCTGAGCGCTTCCAATTCCCGAGCAAAGTTCTGCATCACATTCCCCTTCTCGAATTGCTCGACGTAACGGCGGCCGGCGGCCCCAAATTCCGCGAGACGCTCCGGATCGCTGGCCAGGGAATCAAGGAGATCAGCCAGCTCTCGCGCGTTCCCGGGCGCGACATTGACGCCGAATTTTCCCTCCGCCAGCGAAAGCGCCAGCTCACATTCGGGCGCGGCGACCGTGACCACCGGTTTCGACTCCGCCAGCAAACCGAGCAGCTTGCTCGGGAAGAAAGAATTTCCCGCTCCGATTTGCTGGGTAATGAAACAAACGTCCGCATCGACGAGCAGGGCGCGATAATCCCGCCCCGCCTGAAGCGGAAGCATGCTGACATTCGGAAGCTTCAGCTCGCGCACCCGATTCGTGAGCGACTCACGTTGCGCTCCGTCACCACAGATCAGGATCCGGATCCGAGGATCGCGCAGAAGCGGCGCGGTTTCCAGGAGCACCTCCAGGCCCTGTTTCACCCCGAGATTCCCAGCGTAAACCGCGAGAAATTCTTCGGGCGCGAACTCGTGCCGGCTCCGAAATTCACCACGGGCTGGAGGCGGGCCCGCATCGTTCAACGCAATCGCGTTCGGAAAATAGACGAGCTTCGATTCGGGAACTCCCTTGCCGCGAAAACTTTTGAGCATGCCCTGCGTGATGCCGGAGACGCGGGCTGCATGCCGGTAGGCGAACGCTTCGAGCCAATACAAAACGCGGGTAAACCAACTTGCTTTCAACATGCCAAGACCGACAGCCGCGTCGGGCTGCATGTCCTGCACATGAAAAACAAAGGGCGCGTGTTTAATTTTCCCGACGAGCCATCCCACGACGCCAAGCAAGAGAGGCGGTGAGACCAGCACGTAGACATCGGGACGAGGAAGAGAAAGCGCGCGCAGCGTCGAAGTGAAAACAAAACTCGCTTCATGAAAAATACGTTTCAGCGCGGAGACGCGTTTCGGGACAAACTGCCAGCAGCGATGCACCGGCACCCCGTTGATCAGGTCGGTCCGGTAGAGGTGTCCGCGATCATCCGGCCGCTTTTCCCACGAAGGGTAATAGGCAAAGCCCGTGACCATCGAGACGTCGTCCCCGCGTGTGTGCAGAAAATCACAGAGGGCGACGCTATGCGGCGCGATGCCGGTAAACTCCGGCGCGTAGTTAATCCCCCAGACGATGACGCGCATCCCTTTATTTGCGAGGCGCCGGACTTGTTTTCGTCAGCTCGTAAGTCTTCGCGACGGAAAGGAATTCGTAGAGGGCGTGCATGCGCGCAAAATAATATCCCTCACGACCGTCGAGAAAGCCTTTCTGCCAGACATAGATGTAAAGAAAGCGCAGGAGTGGCCGGCAAGGCAAGTGTTGTGAGAGCTGCTTCAGTTTTCGCCGCCGTTCCACTGTGCCGCTGCGGATCTGGGCGGCGCTGCCGGACAAGAGGCGATCGGCCGAGACGCGTGCTTCCCAGTTCGAATACCGGTTATGTTTCTCCACGAAAACTTCCACCGACGGAAAGGCGTAATGATCCATCTCGCAACGCAGCCGGCCCGTGAGGCCCGGCACGATCACATGTTCGTGCACTTCGTTGTCGCCGCTGTGGGTATTGGCGTCGGTCAGTTTTTCATACCGGCCTAACGAGTGGCGAAACAGGCGGAGATTCCAGTTTGGATAATACGAATGCCTCAGCCAGCGGCCCATGAACATGAAATGCCGGTTGATCCAGTAGCCCGCGATCTCGCCCGCGTTTGCCATGGCGTGAGCAAATTCCCCCGGCGCTTCGGGCGGCAAGACCTCATCCGCGTCGAGGATAAAGATCCACTCGTTACGGAACGGAAGATTTTCGAGCGCCCAATTCTTTTTCTTCGGCCACGTCCCGTTGAATTGGAATTGGACAACGTGAGCGCCGTATTCCTGCGCGATTTCAATCGAGCCGTCCGTGCTCTGCGAATCGACCACGAATATTTCGTCCGCCCATTTTACGGAATCGAGGCATCTCCGCAGGTTGGCGGCTTCGTTCTTGATCGGCACCATGACCGATACCGGCACTTTGTCTGGCTCGCTCATGCGGCGCGGAGCTCGAAGGGATATCCGAGTCGGACGAGAGCATCCGTGACGCGATGATCGAGATCGCGAGCGACCGCGAGCACGTTGACGCTCTCCGCCGAAATGGCCGCGCGCCGGTCCGAATCGAAGCAGTCGTATCCGAATTCCTTCAGAAGCGCGAAGGTCTGCGGCCGGTCTCCGAAGATCTCGAGGAGCAAAATCGGCCGATGCTCGGCGAAGAGGCGCCGTCCCCCACGCAGCACGCGCAGCTCAGCTCCTTCCACATCGATTTTTACCACGAGCGGCGGTGTCCGGCCCTGCGCCAGGAGATGATCGAGACTCACGGTCTCGACTTCGACTCCGCTCGGCACGGCGCCGTAATGCGTCGCGTTAAAGGCGCGCGCGGCGGGCTCGAGCGTTCCGGTCGCACGGGAAATTTCGTCCGTGAAGAAAGTCGTGCGCCCGACCTCCTCCGCGACGGCGCACGGCATAATGTCGTGCCCGGCAAGGTTCCACGCGACGCTCGTTCGGCGAAGGCATTCGAGATTTTTTTTGTCCGGCTCGAACGAGACGATGGGCAGGTCAGGCCGCTCGTTCGCGCAGTACCATCTGTAAAGACCGATGTTCGCTCCAATGTCCCAGAATGCTCCACCGGTCAAATGCGGCAG
>JBEEHO010000390.1:0-6165 GCA_041167425.1 Verrucomicrobiota bacterium
GCAGCGGCATTCGGGTCAGCGAATCGGAGAGCCTGGAAAATTATCAGCGCAGTTACGGAAAGATGGATGTCGCGGTTGTGCGCCTGAGCAAGGACGATCTCCAGAAGGACATCAAGATTTCCGATGAAGAGATCGCGAAATACTACGAGGCCCAGAAGGCCCAGTTGAAGAGCGAGGAAAAACGCCGGGTCGAGTTCGTCACCTTCGAATTGACCGAGGCGGAAAAGAAATTAAAAGGCAAGGAACGGATCGATGCCCTGCAAAAGCTGGCGAACCGCGCGAACGATCTCAGTCAGGCCCTTCTCGCGAAGGACGCAAATTTTGGCGAGCTGGCGAACAAGTTTAGCGTACCGGTCTCCGCTACCGGGGACTTCAGCGCGGCGACGCCCGACCCGAAATTGGCGGTCAATCCACAGCTGGCGCAATACGCTTTTGTCCTGACCCAACAGGAACCGACCAGCGATCCCATCCAGGGACCGGACGGATTTTTCATTCTCCACCTGCTCGCGGTCACGGAAGCGAAACCGCTGAGTCTGGAAGAAGCCAGGCCGAAAATTGTGGAATCGCTCAAGGCGGAGCGACTGCGCGAATTGCTTTCCACCAAAGGCGCGGAAGTCGCCCGCCAGCTCCGCGAAGCGCGCGGAAAGCCGCTCGAGCAGGCCGCGCAACAAGCGGGCCTGAAACTGGAGCGGGTGCCGGCGTTCTCGTTCGTGGAAACTCCAGCGCCGAAAACAGAAACGGACAAGGAACCCAAAAAAGACACGCCCGATTTGCGTGCGATCAAAAATGCCGTGGCCGAATTGTCGCCGGGCGAGGTGTCCGAATTGGTGCCGACCGAAAACGGAGGCCTGATCGCTGTGCTGGAGAAGCGCGACCCGGTCGACCCGGCCGCCTATGCTCAGGCGAAAACCACGTTTGAGGCTCCGTTCCTGCAACGAAAACAGACGATCGCTTTCTTCGAGTGGTTACGCGAACGCCGGCGCGAGGCCGGGGTTGCGATCTCAAACAGCTGATCCCCGGCGGAAACCGATCGCGCGCATGGCCACGCTCGACGAGATCTTCGACGACGCGAACGGCGACCTCGCCATCGGCGAGTTGGAAAGCGCAGTGGAAAAATACCGCCAATGCGTGGAACTCGATCCCACCTTCTTTGATGGCTGGCACGCGCTCGGCATGGCCTTGATGAAAATCGGTCGCTTCCCGGAAGCGATCGAGGCGGGAAAGAAATCGACCGAACTCCGGCCTAACGACCAGATTGGCTGGACCAGTCTGTCCTTGTTTTACAATCGAAACGGCGACATCAAGGAAGCCGAAGCCGCCGGCACGAAAGCCAAGATCCTTTCGTGGGGTGGAAAAATCGCGCAGGAGTGATCGCGCCGGCAATTAAATCAGGTGGCGCTGGTTCGCTGCGGCGACCGCGAACAGCGCGGCGTTGTGTCCTTACCGCCTGCTTTGGCCGCGCCGGGATCGCCGTTGCTCTCGTCCTTTTCTTTTCGCGGCCGGCGCCTGCCGGCGAAGAAAACCCAAGCGGTTTTCACATCGTCAAGGAACGCGCCGGCGATACGACCACCTTGATCGTGAAGAGTGATTACGCGCGCGAATTCACGGTTACGGTCGAAGCGAACCTGACCAACATGACGCCGTCGCGGCCGGTTCCATTTACGGTGGACGCCGGGGGTCGAAGCTCCTTTGCGCTCGTCCGGTTGCGGCCGACGAACAAGTCGCTCTCCTGGGGTTACGACTACCATTATTATTACCAACTCGGCGGCCGTCGCTCTTCCACGAATAACGACTTTGATTACGCGATGCCGTTTCCGCCTGGTCGTTATGTCGTCATGCAGGGGCCTCGCGGCACCTACAGCCATTTCGCGGGATCAGGCAGTGAGAATGCCGTGGATTGGACGGTCCCGGAAAACACCGTCGTTTGTGCCGCGCGGGACGGAGTGGTCGTGGGAGTAAAACAGGATTCCATCATCGGAGGGGCAGACCGGAAATTCCGGCCGTTCGCCAATTATATCATCATCAAGCACGCGGACGGGACCTTCGCTGATTACGTTCATCTCAAGCCTCAGGGCGCCATGGTGCAAATGGGGGATGAAGTGAAAGCCGGCCAGCCCATCGGGTTCTCCGGCAAGACCGGATTCACCAGTGCGCCGCACCTGCATTTTTCCGTCTTCCAGGCGGTCGACGGAAAAACAAAGTTGAGCCTGCCGTTTCGGTTGAAGACGGATCAAGGCGTCTTCACCGAGTTCATCCGCGGACGCGCCTACTGATATTTTGCCGGCCAGCGGTCGGCCACCTTACCAGATATTCACCCGCTGATCTGCCGGGCGAATCATGGGAGAGCTGTCCGGAAGATTGAACGCCTTCTGAAACTCCGTCATGTTCGAGAGCGGTCCGATCGTGCGAAAACGTCCCGGAGAATGCGGATCCGTGTTCAGCCGCAGTTTGAGATCTTCATCGCGCTGGTTGTTGCGCCAGATTTGGGCGAAGCCAAGAAAGAAGCGCTGCTCCGGTGTAAAGCCGTCGATCTTCGGCTGCGGTCCTTTTTTCGCGAGCGCCTTTTGCAGCGCGGTATAAGCGAGTCTCACTCCGCCGATGTCGGCAATATTCTCACCTTGCGTGAGCTCGCCGTTGATATGCAATTGCGGCAGGGGTTCGTAGGCGGAATATTGCGCCACGATCGCTTTTGACCGTTCGGTATAAGCCTTCGCCGATTCGGGCGACCACCAATCGCGCAGATTGCCCGCCGCATCGTATTGCAGTCCCCGATCGTCGAAGCCATGCGTCATCTCGTGTCCAATCACAGCGCCGATGCCGCCATAATTCACCGCGTCATCCGCCTTTGGATCGAAGAAGGGCGGCTGCAGAATCCCGGCCGGGAATACGATCTCGTTCCGGTTTGGATTGTAGTACGCATTCACCGTCGGCGGGGTCATGCCCCATTCACTGCGATCCACCGGCTTCCCGATTTTGTTCAACTGGCGCTCCTTCTCGAACATTTCGCCGCGGAGCACGTTGAGCGCATAGGCGCCGCGCTCGATTTTGAGCAGCGAATAATCGCGCCATTTGTCCGGGTAACCGATCTTAACCGTAAACGCCGCGAGCTTTTTCAAGGCTTCCTGTTTCGTCGGCTCGTCCATCCACTCCAGCGTTTTGATCCTGTCGGCCAGGGCCTCCTTGAGATTGTTCACCAGCTCGAGCGCGCGCGCTTTTGCTTCAGGCGGGAAATTATCCGCCACATAAAGTTTGCCCAGACTTTCGCCAAGCTCCTCATCGGTCTTGGCCACGACGCGTTTCCAGCGAGGCCTCAATTCCTGCGTTCCCGTCAGTGTCTTGCTGAAGAAATTAAAATCTTCATTCACGAAATCCTGGGAAAGACTTCCGGCCATCGCATGCAGCAGGTGCCAGCGCAGATAGATATTCCAGTCATCCACGGACGCGCTGGCGAAAACCTGGTTGGCCGCCTTGAAGAAATCCGGCTGGCCCACGTTGATGTCGCCCGGCTCGGTCAGTTTGATTTCCTTGAAAAAATCCGCCCAGCTCCAATCCGGCGTGAGCGCCTGCAGCTCTGCCTGCTTCATCTTGTTGTAATTTTTTTGCGGATCGCGCAACTCCACCCGGGTCCGGGCCGGTTTGGCCAGCGACGTTTCCAGTGCCATGACTTTCTTTGCGTGGTCGGAAGCCTGGTCGGCAGGTTCCCCGAGCAGCGCGAGCATTTTCGTCATGTGCTCGACGTATTGATCGCGGAGTTTTTTCGAGGCCGCGTCTTCCTTGGTGTAGTAATCGCGGTCCGGCAGACCGAGGCCGCCCTGGTTCGCCTGGGCAATTACCATCGTGCTGTCCTTCGCGTCCTGATTGGCGCTGAAGCGAAAGAACGCGCTGATTCCCATCGCGTGCAGGTGCCCAATTTCTTTCAAGACCGCGGCGCGATCCGTGATCGCATCGATGCGCTTGAATTCATCCGCCAGCGGCGTCACGCGCGCGGCGTCGACCGCTTTGTCGTTCATTCCGCTCGCATAAAAATCTCCAACCTTTTGCAGGTCGTTCTCAGCGGCTTTTTCCAGGTTCGGTTTCGCGGCAACTTTCGGAGCCACCGCCGCGGCCTTCTCCACAATCACGTGCAAGGCATCGTTATTGTGTTCGGCCAGTTCGTTGAAACTTCCCCAGCGCGCGAACTCGGGCGGAATCGGATTGCGCTTTCTCCACCCGCCATTGGCGTACTGGTAAAAATCGTCCTGCGGCTTGATCGACGTATCCATGTTCTTCGGATCGATCGGAGGCGGATTCTTTTCGACGGGCGCTTTTATCGATCTGTCAGACGCGGCCGGTGTCGTCGCGACGACCGGCGGAGGCGCCTGGTCGCTTGACGGTTTTTCTTCCGACGATTTGGCGGGCGTGGAAGTCTGCGCCTGCGCGCTGAGCGCACAAAGAAAAGTCGCTGTGACTAGCAAGAGGATCTTGATCATGGATTTCGTTTGGTTGATGGCGGTGGGTAAAGGCGATTGGCCTCAATCGCCCCTGCTTTCGGTTACCAGATATTCACTCGCTGGTCCGCCGGCCGGACCATCGGAGAACCATCCGGAATATCGAACGCCTTCTGAAATTCCGTCATATTCGAGAGCGGCCCGATCGTCCGAAAACGTCCCGGCGAATGCGGGTCGGTATTCAAGCGCAGCTTCAGATCTTCCTCGCGCTGGTTGTTTCGCCAGATTTGGGCGAACCCGAGAAAGAACCTTTGCTCGGGCGTGAAGCCATCGATCTTCGGCTGCGGCCCTTTCTTTGCGATCGCCTTTTGCAAGGCCATGTAGGCCACCTTCACTCCGCCGATATCCGCAATATTCTCGCCTTGCGTGAGCTCGCCGTTGATATGCAATGTGGGGAGCGGTTCGTAACCCGCGTATTGCCCCACGATCGCTTTAGAACGTTCGGTGTACGCTGCCGCGGAAGCCGGCGACCACCAATCACGCAGGTTTCCGACCGCATCATATTGCCGGCCCTGATCGTCGAACCCGTGAGTCATTTCGTGTCCGATCACGGCGCCCATTCCGCCGTAGTTCACCGCGTCGTCGGCTTTCGGATCGAAGAACGGCGGTTGCATGATGCCGGCCGGGAACACGATCTCGTTCATGTTCGGATTGTAGTAGGCGTTCACCGTCGGCGGCGTCATGCCCCATTCACTGCGGTCGACCGGCTTGCCGATTTTCTTCAGCTGCCGATCGGTCTCGAACATATTGCCGCGCGCGACATTGAGCGCGTAGGAGCCGCGGTCGACTTTCAGCAGCGAATAATCGCGCCACTTATCGGGATACCCGATCTTCACCGTGAAGGCCGCGAGTTTCTTGAGCGCCTCCTGTTTGGTCGGCTCATCCATCCAATCGAGCGTCTTGATCCGATCGGCGAGAGCTTCCTTGATGTTGTTCACCATCTCGAGCGCGCGCGCCTTCGCTTCCGGTGGAAAATGATCCGCAACGTAGAGCTTGCCGAGACTTTCCCCGAGCACGCTGTCCGTTTCGAGCACGACCCGTTTCCAGCGCAGCTTGATTTGCTTCGTCCCGCGCAGCGTTCCTTCAAAGAAGCGGAAATTCTCGTTCACGAAATCGTTCGAAAGAGTGCTGGCCATCCCATGCAGCAAATGCCAGCGCAGATATGTTTTCCAATCGTCGATCGACACCGTCTTGAAAACTTCGTTCGCTCCCTTGAAGAAATCCGGTTGCCCGACGTTGATGTCGCCCGGTTCGGTCAGTTTCATTTCCTTGAAGTAATCGGCCCAGTTCCAATCCGGCGTCAGCGTTTGCAGGTCCGCCTGCTTCATCTTGTTGTAATTTTTTTGCGGGTCGCGCAGCTCCACTCTCGTCCTCGCCGGTTTCGCGAGGGCGGTCTCGAGCGCCATCACCTTCTTCGCGTTTTCCGCGGCTTGCGCCGCCGATTCGCCCGCCAGCGTCAACATCTTCGTCACATGCTCGACGTACTGGTCGCGCAGCTTTTTGGAGGGCTCGTCTTCCTTGGTATAATAATCGCGGTCCGGCATCCCGAGGCCGCCTTGATAAGCCTGCGCGATCACCATCGTGCTGTTCTTGTCGTCCTGGCCGGAAGTGAACCCGAAGAATGCACCGACCCCGATGGTGTGCAGGTGCGCGATCTCGTTGAGCAGACCGGCGTGAT
>JBEEHO010000391.1:0-3274 GCA_041167425.1 Verrucomicrobiota bacterium
GCGCGCGGGAGGCGTTTTTGACTTCCAGACGCTACGCGGAAAAATTTCTCAGCGACGCGCCTAACGAAGCCAAGCGGCATGCCCAACTCGGGGAAGTCCTCGCCTGGCTGGGCGAAAAGGATGCGGCTATCTCGGAAGCGAAAAAGGCCACGGAAATACTTCCCGAAAGTGTCGACGCTTTCGAGGGGCCGCAGATGACGCAAACGCTGGCGGAAGTTTACACGCTTGTCGGCGAACAGGAAAAGGCGCTCGACTTACTGGATGGGCTCCTCTCCCGACCGAGTCCCATGACCATCGCCATTCTCAAGTCCATTCCGGTTTGGGATCCGCTGCGCGATAATCCGCGTTTCGCCGCACTCGTGAAAAAACATGGTGGCACGCCTTAGCCTGGTCGTGGCGGTCGCTCTGTCGCTGGCGGGGGCGGCCCGCGCGGATTGGACCGTCACGTCCTCGCAAACAGAGCGAGCGGCCAGGGCCGGGGTCGAGCATCGGCGAATCGTCCTGACCGAAAGCGGAACAGATGAACGGGCGACGGTCGACTTCGCGTTGTTCTCCACCACAGTCGCAACCCTGCGCGTGATCGATCGCCCCACGGGCGACGACGATCTGGCGGAAGTGATGCAACGAGAGCATTGCCTCGCGGGCGTAAACGGCGGGTACTTTGATCCCGCGGACGCGCCCGTGGGATTATTAATCAGCGATGGCAAGACGATCGCGCCGCTGCGCAAGGCGCGCCTGCTCAGCGGAGTAATGATCGTCTCGAATGGCCGGATGCAATTGCTTCGCTTCGCGGAATATTCCTCACGCAGGAACGCCGTGGCCGCGTTGCAATGCGGACCATTCCTGGTCGATCGAGGCCAACCGGTTGCCGGCCTCGATGACAGCCGTTCCGCGCGCCGCACCTTTATCGTCAGCGCCGGCTCCGATCGCGCCGCGATCGGTTTTTGCTCCGAAGTCACCCTGAGTCAGCTGGGAAAAATTCTGGCGACTTCGGGTCTTGTCCCCGACCTGAAAGTGCAGCGCGCGCTCAATCTGGATGGCGGATCGTCCAGCGCCTTTTGGTTCGCCGGCGAACGGGGACCGAACTCGATTCCCGAGCAAAAAACGGTGCGCGATTTTGTGGCGATCGTGGCGAAATGATTGGGGTGGAAAATTACCTCCGCCGCAATTCGACAAAGTAGCATCGGACACCCAGGAGACGGCCATCATAACTCAGGCCTAACGACTGAGGTGACGCCGCGTTCGGGATCCGAAGCTCCAGATTCAACTCCGCGGCGTTTTTCGTTACCTCGGCTGGGATTGGGGCTGTGAACTCCTGGTCGTCCGTCACTTGCCAATCCGCGATCTTCTGGTGATTGGCGTAAACCGCCACATCCTGAACGAGGAGTTCCGGCGGCCGGACCAACGCTCCGAGTTTCATATGCAAGCTCAAGGTTGCGCTGTTATCGGCTATCGGCAGGATGAGCTTCGCGACGGTGCCGTCGCTCCAGGTGAAATCCGGCTCGCTGCCACTCCAACCGGAGCCGCGATAAATTTCGGAGCCGCCGCCCTTGTTAAAATAAATTCTCCATCCGGCTGTCTCCCGCGCCGGCGGGGTCGTTCCTGCCTGGCTGGCAGGTTCCGATGGCCTGGAAGGGTCCGCCACAAAAATGCGGACTCCGGCGACTTCCTCTTTGAGTTGATAGTTGCGGCGAACGAAGGCGGCCAGGGCTGGAATCGTTTCGAAGCCCTGCGTCGCGCGATCCTGATACACAAAAGCGCCCGGATGGACCGCATCAACAAAAACCCGGGGCTTGCTCGATTCCAGGTCGCGCAGCAAAACGCGCTCATAGTATTCCCGCATCGGTCCTGGTGGGAGCGGACCCATTTGTCCAAAGCGAGTGGCCATGATCGTTTGGGTTTGGACATAATATTCCGGACAAGCGCCCCAAATCGCAACCCGGCTGCCGGGCGGAGCATAACGGGAAATCGCCAGAGCCTGCCGGCTGATTTTTCCGGTCGAGCTCGAAGCGATTTCAGCCACCAGTGGAGTCGGCGCCGAGGACAGGGTAACGGCCAGCGCCGAAACGAGAAAAAGGCTGAGGTATGCACCGACGATCAATGTCTCACGGCGCCTCCACCAATCTGTCTCACGAATGAGGGCGAGCACGGAAGCGACGCAGCAACTAAGCGGGACGACGGAAAAAAGGAGGTAATGCTGATAGGGCCGGTGAGGAATATAAATGGCGAACCCCGCGGCGATGAGCAAAAGCAGCGCGGCTCCGGCCAGGCAAAGCGATCGGGAACCTGGCCGTCGCCGCCACCAAAAAATGGCGCCCGTTCCCGCAGCGAGGACAATCAGCGTCCCGCAGAGGAAAGCGGTATACGACGCCGATGAGTCAAAGAGGAAAGAAGGGCCAACGCGTGCGCCGATCTCGACATATCCGATTGTGTTTTTCACGTACGAACGAACGGCGTATTCCCATTCACCGGTGATTCGAAGCACGAGAGCGATGGCGCCCGGAACCAGACAGAGTGAGAAGAGAAAGACGAGCCCCTCCGGGCTCGCTCCCTTCCAGCGGCGGCGATGGGCAAACGCAATCGACGTTGCCACAAATATCATCAGCGCCAGGATGAGGGGCGCCGATTGAAGCTTGGCCAAGGCGCTGCCTCCAAGACAAAGCCCCGCAATTCCACAAGCCACGATCCTGCCGTTCTTCGTTGAGGCGTCGCGTGCGAGGTATGCGCTCGCCGCAAGGGCAGTAGTGGTCAGGAAGATGGGAACGATCTCGCTCGAGAAATGGAGAAAATTCCAATCCTTGCTCAAGGCCAGCAGCAGGACGGCCGGGAAAATGGACATGCGCGCGACCCGCGCTCCAGCCAGCCACTTCACACTATAGTACAGTCGCACCATGGTGGCGGTGAGCAGACAGACGCCGATAATCCTGGCCGAAAAAAAGTCGATCCGTCCGCCAAAAATTGCCGGCAACGCCAGAGTATAAACTGTCAGCGGGCCACTGGTGGTGCCATCGAATCCGCGCCAGGGAACCCAGTCAGCGGTTACCTTCAGGGCTCCGGCGACCCAGAGTGCTTCGTCGGGATTGAGCGGATTCTGCCAGAGAAAGGTGGGCCATCGCCACGCCAGGAGAGTGAGTCCGGCGCTGGCCAGAAATGCGCACTCGAATCCCAAACGCTCCGTCAGAGATTTGTCGGGATAAATTGTTAGGGCAACGAAAGCGAGGAGAGCGGCCAGCGCGACCAGATGGTAAGGGACTGGACTTCCACCAAACCACTC